>CAVJMM010000067.1:0-10192 GCA_963650865.1 Eubacterium sp. AM49-13BH
TCCTCATGTTATCTGAATTTGAATTTTATCTCACCTCATCCAATTTTGGAGCGCCGAGAGTTTCGTCTCATTGAGAAGTCTATTTTAGAAATTCTATTTTTCTAGTTTTCTTCTTTGAATCAAAAGTACAACACCTAACATCGCTACAAGAGCTAGGCCAGCATATAAAGCAACATTTGATTGATCACTTGTGTCAGCTGCTTTCTTTGTTTCTTGTTTTTTAGCTGTATCAACCTTTGTGTCTTTATAAGCTAATGCATATGCACTAAACTTATCAGTTTCAAATGTAAATGTCTTTGCTTTCTCATCAAATGTTCCATCAATGTTTGTTACTTCTCCATCATGGTAACGAACTACATAATAAGTGCGATTTACATTCTTATCTGTATTAATCATTTCATTTGGTACAGAGAGTGTAATTTTCAACTTATTTGATGTTGTATGAATTGCTGTACCATCTTTATATAAACTGATATCTACATATTGATTGCCAATTGTTAATCCTGACTTAGAAGAAGCATCCTTCATTGCTTTTTTGATATCATCAGATAAAGTATTGGAAACATCTTGTACGCTTAATACGATATCTACATTAGAACCTTCATAGATTTTTTGTAATTCTTCTGTCGTAATATCTCCACTTTGAATCAACATTTCAACAAGTTCTGCTTTGGATGTTACTAGATTAGAAGTTCCTATAACAGAAACTGTTCCTTTTCCAATTACAAGATTACCATCAGCATCTTCTTTGAACTGTTCTGACTTTGTAGGAACAACAGTATAAGAAGTTGATACAGAACCTGTGAAGTTTCCTTTACCTGTAATCTTTAATGTGTAAGTTCCAGGATTTGTAGCTTTATTATCGCTAATCGTATAAGTATCTACATTCATTCCATCTACGACAACTGACTTGATGGATTGTGTTTGTTCTTTACCTGTATAAGATAATGTATCTCCTAATGTAACTGTAGCTTTTGAAATATCTTTTTGATTCACTACAATGCCGATTTTCTTAGATACAGCTTTATAGTTATCACTTTCATCCATTGAAACTGTGATATCTGTCTTACCAGCATTATGAATTGTTACTAAACCATTTTCATCTACGCTAGCTACCTTTTCATCACTACTCTTATAAGCAATCTTACTTTCTGAGTCTTTTGCGCTTACACCTAATGAGAAAGGTTTATCTCCATATGTTTTTTCATATGTTAATGTATCAATTACTAATTCATGTTCTGACTTTTTAACCTTAATGGAAATAGATGCAGAATCTTCTTTATAATTGTTACTTTCAGCAATCTTAACTGTAAATGTTGTACTACCTACACCGTTAATCGTTACTTTACCATCCTTATCAACAGTTGCTACATTTTTGTTAGAACTTGTATAAGATACTGCTCCATCTCCATCATAAGAAGATTCAAGTCCAAATGCTTTATCTCCATAAGTCTTATCTAATACAGCAGTCACACTTAGATTTGCCTTTGCACGTTCAATCAAGAATTTTGCTTCTGATTTTTCTAAATCATAATTATCATCTGTAATTGTAGCAGTCACAGTATAAGCACCTGCATTCGTAGGAACTTCAGTTGATTTGTATTCTGAGCCATCATTTGCCTTACCTGTATAAGTTAATGTAACTGTTGGTTCTTCTCCAGTAACTAGTCCATTTAATGTAGCTGTAGCACCTTCAATCTTTTCACCATATGTTCCACCGTTTGAAGCAATCGTAGCTTTAATTGATTTAGGCGTAATCGTAGCAGTAGTTTCCTTTTGAGAATTTTCTGTATCAAGAACATAATTTTTAACGTCTTTTCCAACAAGTGTTAAATCGCTAATTGTTACTTTTCTTTCACCAGCATCTTTACTATCAAAGGTTCCTTTAGCAACAACTGTAAGTTCATCACCTTTTACAAGTCCATCCAATACTGCTTTACTACAATCTACTGTAGCAATTGTATTGCCATCGTATTCTTTTTCAGAAGCAGTAATACCTGAAACTGAAATTGTTTTTTCTGAAATCTTCACTTCAATAGATTGTTCAGATACATCATTGTAGTTGTCATCACCATCAACTTTATACTTAATCGTATAAGTTCCTGCATTCTTAGCTGTAGGAAGTTCTGTAGTCCAATCACCATCATTCACTTGATACTTCAATGTACCACCATTTGTACTACCTTTTACTAGTTCCTGTTCATTTCCGTTATATGTGAGATTAGTAATAGGCTTGACATCAACAGTTGGATCTATTTTATTGATTTTAAATTCTTTATGTATTGAATAGTCAGTATCACTAATTTTTACATCAGCTATATAAGAGCCAGCATTTGTTGGCGCAGATTCCAAAACAATAGCATCTTTTGTTAAATACTTAATATTTTCAACTGATATATTTGGAATTTGATTAATCACTTCTGCTTTATCATATGCTTTACCTGTGTAATCCATATCTTCAGCATTCAATGTCAAAGTTGCAGCATTAGAATGATAGTAACAATCTTCATCTGAACATTTTGCAGTTATTACATTAGATGTTTCAGAATTCCATGAATAGTTCCATTGATGTGTATGATACCAATAATATAGACTACCAGAATCGTATTTTATTGCAAATTTACTATTTGTTGTAGTAAATTTGCTTGCCATTTCTTTTGTAACACTGCTTCCTTCTCTAGTAATTAAACGTGTTGGATTTGATTCAGTGATATCACTCAATGATTCAACGGAAACTTTTATAAGTTCATTTGTTTCAAAATCATATGGTATAAACGTTGCACCCTTTGCCAACAAAATATCAGATTGATTCCCTTCAAAACTTAAACGTTCACGCAACATACATGTTCCAGTTTCTGTCACATATATTGCATTTTCACAATCTTTAAAACTGCTATTAACCACCCAATTATCTGTTGAATTAGACATAAGTCCATATGTAAATCCTTGAACTTTTGAATTATTTATTGTTACATTCTTAGCCTTGATTCCAACAGCACCATTACCTTTTCCTTGTGAATTTGTTAATGAACAATTTCTTAATTTTACTGTTCCATAATAAGTACTATTAAGATATCCTTGAATGCCATTACCATTTGTAATAAATATACCTTTATTTACGTTCACAGTTGCATCTACTGCTTTTATAAAAATCAAATTAGAATCGTCAGACGAACTAGTATTTTCTATTGTAAAACCATTACTTTCATCTACACCATTGATTGTTACATTACACTTTTGTTTGATATTGATGAAATTTGGAGATGTAGTTGTAACTTTCGTAGCACTATCCACATATATAGTTACATCTTTAGTTGTGTCTATATCAATTGCATTATTTGCAGCTGTATAATTACCACCCATAATAATATATTCGCCACCTTGATTTATTGTATATGTTTCAGAAGATGGTGAAATCGTCTTAGGTGCATAATCACCAGATTTATATGCACTTGTACTACTAATTTCAGTTCCATCAATTTTTACATTTGTTTCATCTCCAAATACTATATTAGCATTACCATCTTTATAACTACGATCAAGTTTTAAACTTGAACCTTCTGTTTGATAGATATTCACACTAACATCAATCTTTTCTACACCATTACCACCTGTTTGATTTGAAAATACAGGATGACTACTAGAAACAATTTCACTTTTTCCATTATTTGTAATATTTAAAGTTATGTTTGACTTACTATCCCTAAACGCAATGACAGTACACCATGTTTCTGCAATTAAGTGTGCATTATCTAAAGTAACGTCATATGCAACTTCTTCTGTAGTAGGATTTTTAAATACTAGTGGTGTATCACGTTTAATAGTTCCTGTTAAAATATATTTACCAGTAAATTCAATTTCATCACCGCCATTTTGTGAATATCCAGTTGGAGAAATTGTTAAAGAACCCGTCATTTCTGATAAATCAATTTTAACAGTATCATTTTCAACAACTAATACATACCAAGAAAACTTATTAGAAGAGAATGTCAATGTATTGCCATTTAATGTTGCATCTATTTTTTCTATTTCAGTTCCGTTATTTTCTGTTTCATGAATTCTATACAATCTAAAAGTTTTATTTTTTAGACTTTCTAATGTTGATTCATTCAAATTCACATTGAAAGTTACCGCATTATTCAATTCACTAATTGTTGTTGTGTCTCCATTTGAATCCTCCGCTACCATTTCGACTTCAAATGGAATTATTTTTTCAGTACTTATCTTTTCAACAACAGGATCTAATTTTGTTTTTGCATCTGATTCATTAAATTCTTCTGTTACTGAAGCATCATCTAATTTTGATATTGTAGGTGTAATACTTTCAGCGTTAAAACTTGTAGAATTCTTATAAGACTTGATATTGTTAACACTTGTATTATCAGTAGTGATTGCATCTACAACTTTAAATACAGCACCCTCTTTAGAGCATACATAACCATCTGCAAGATATTTAGAAACATCACTTGCATATGTACCAGCAGTTATCACAATATTTCCTTGAGGAGAAAATTTATCGCCAAAACTAAAATTTCCTCCATAAATATTGATTATTCCAGGAGAATTTTCATTTATAGATGCAGCAACAGCTCCATTTTTTCCTCCACAAAATTCACCACTCTTAATCGTTATTGTACCAGCCTCTGCCCAAACAGCATAATAATCTTTGCTTTTAGCATCTATAGAACATTGTTCTATTGTTGCAGAAGCTGAAAATACATTTACACCAGCGTTAGAAGTAATATTCTTTAAAGTTGCATTCGTATTTATATTTTCAGTGCCATTACCAATCCAAATTCCATAATCAGCATCACTTTCAAATCTACCATTCTGAATAGTAATATTGGAACCCTCAAAAACAGCTGTAGCATATGGGACTGTTAATGTTTTGCCTCCCAAATCAAATATGGAATTATCTGGCATAATATATGATTTCCACTCATCAGTTTCTATCTTATAATCTTCTAACAAGGTAATCGTTTCACCAGATTTAGCAGAATCAATTGCTTCTAACAATGATTCGTACCCTACATCACCTATTTGAGCAACATACTTTTTCTCAGATGTAGATGTATCACCATCTTCATTCAATGTCTGCACTGAACTATTAAAGTATTCAAATAAAGCTTCTAATTTCGTTATATCTAGCTTTTCTTGATTTTCTTCAGATAAATTATCGATTTCATCTGAAATTGTCTGTGCTTTCTCATAGATTTCTGCTTGTTTGCTTTGAGCTAATGATCTAATTTCATCAACAGTAGGAAGCGCATCTATTTTCTTTTGTACAGATGTTACTTTACCTTCTGGTGCAGTTGTAGAAACTGCAGAAGGTGTTGGAGAAACCGTTGAAGTAGCTACAGGAGTAGGAGTCGCTGTAGCTGTTGGCTCAGATGAAGGCGTAGAAGTAGCCTCTGCAGTAGCAGTAGAACTTGGCGTTTTAACAGGTTCTGCCGATGGAACTACTGTTGGTGAAGAATCTGGACTTGGTGATTGCTCCACAACTTTTTCTGTCTCATTTTGTTCTTCCACTTTTATAGAAGATGTATCATCTGTTGGCTCATCTGCCAATACTATTGTATTTGGCAACAATGAAAACATCATCATAAGTGATAGCATACTCACTAATAACTTTTTCATATATCCTCCCAAATTAAGAAATCCCTAAGCATATAAAAACACCGACAAGTATATGCACTTATACTCTAGTCGATGTTTCTAATTCTGATAGATAGTATGAAAACACACAAATTGTTATTGTGCTGTGCTGTGCTGTGCTGTGCTGTAGCATTGTCACGTTCGTCTTCATACTTGTCAATCCTTTCTCTTAGTTATTCCTTATAACTTCTTTATAACCGTATTCTAACCTATACAGAAAGATTTGTCACTGTTTTTTGTATAAAGTTCAACAATTTTGGCATTTTTGAAAATGAAGAATCAAAAAAACACTGCATAATTTACAGTGTTTTAATCATTTCGGCCAATCTAGTATTTGATCTCCTTTTACGAGATAAGCTTTCTTCGCAAGAAGTGCTAATGGTGTATCTGTTAAAGAATCAGAATAGAATTCATTGATTTCTTCATTACCATATAATTCATGAAATCTTCTTACCTTTTCTTCTCCATGACAATTGATACCTGTATACTTTCCTGTTTTAGGATCCACGACAGAAGCCATGACATTTTTGATACCCAATTGATTACAGAATCGTTTAATTGTGAATTCTGGTGAAGCTGATATCACTACATCATCTTCTTTTTGATTGTTGAGATAGAATTGTTTTACATGATTCATATGTGATAATACAAATGCATCTGTTGCTTGATCGATATCTTTTACAAATACAAACATGTGATATAGATTTTCTTTAAACTTTAATTTTGGTATGATTCTGAATCCATATCCAATTCCATAAACAATTGTTCTTGGTAATGATAGTAATGTTAAAGGACGATGTACATAAAGCCATAGTATGAAATTAGCTGTTGAATCTTGTCGATAAATCGTATTATCCCAATCATAAACATTCATGGTAATATCACCTTTCCACTCTTTTGATCATGTGTTAATAAATCTGTATATAATCCTGCAGGATGATTTGTAAAAGAAGATACATGTCCTAATACACATGTAATGACTAATGTTAATTCTAGTATCCATTGTCCTATGACTGTCCATTCAAATTGTTTATAGATCCAATAAAAGATCATAATATCTGTAAATGGATTAAAGATAATTTCAAATGCATGAGCGTACATTTCTAGTCCAGTAATTTGAGATAACATTCCCATACACAATGGATTAACAAAGAACGTCACCATTCCTAAAAAGATCATCTTCATCATTTGTTCTTCGTTATGATTTGCATTCATTAAGAATACAACCATTCCGCCCCAGCGAAAAATATCCAAAAAGATATCTAACATGTTATTGCTTAAAAAGATATAAGAACCAATTGCTTTAGATGAAAAGAAGCGAATATATTCAGAGTAAGGAATAGAATACTTGACAGTAAAGTAACGCATAATGAATGTTCCAACTAAGAATACAATTGGTACAATGACATAGAAGATCTTAACAGAATGATCAATCAGGAAGTCTTCTACACGAATAATCTTTACATAAACAGATCTTTTTAATCTGGCACAATAATAAAATACACAAATAATAAATAATACAAATGCTGATAAATAAGAATACTTTGTTAACCAGCAAACACAATAGATCATAATTGGAATCATAAATGTTGTTACATCATATAAAGAACGAATCTTTTTCATATGAAATAAATAAACAGATGAAAGATAAATCATCTCAAAACCAATCATCAAAAATCCATTATGAGAAAATAATCCAGCAAATATCACAAAAGAAAATAAATATTTAATATTTTCTTTTTGTGTCTTTAACCATTCATATAATGTAAATAACGCTAACGCAATAAATATGATTCTCCAGTTTCCACCATGATATGCACCACTGATCTTCCAAGAATAAAACTGAGAATAAAACACAGAAGAAACAATCAATGTAAAACGGAACCAAGGATTTCCAATATCAAAACTATCAACGATGTCTAAACACAACATCACCGCAATCATTGTCGCAAAAAGAGCTAATGTCAATGCAGCTTTTTCAAAGTTTCCATCAAACAGCCAAATCAGATAAGATCCAAACATTTCATATCCTTGTAAACGATTATTCTCTAACATGATTGCACTAGAATTCATATTTCTAGCCATCAATTGTAATTCACTATCTGTTCCAACAGATAAGTTTGTTTGACACAAATAAAACAAACCAAACATCATGAAACAAGTTAATATGACATAAACAGTTCTTCCTCGAAACAAGGTCTTTTTCAATTCTTTGAGATTGTAAAAGAAGAACACAATGGAACAAATAAACACTATTGTTGTTGCTCCTTTGATCCAACCAAATGCTCCACCTAAACACAATCTAGGTAAATATAATAATTCCAAAAACGAAAAGAGTATTGCTACTCCTATCGGAGCAGTAAACCCATTTTTTTCTAAGCGTAATATTTTTAAAAAGCTATGTCCTGTTGCTTCCGAAAGAATTACAAGAATAACAGCAATCAATAATGGCATCATATTCATTTAACCTCACCGAACTATTATACTAAATTTCATTGGATTCATAAAAATCATTTCTTCGTATTTCTTCAAAATTTTCTATACCAACTGGAAGTTTCTTAGTGTTCATTCTTATCACACACCTTTCATTGCTTAGATTGTAACCCGTCCAAACAAAGAACATTTCACAAAAAAGCATATACTACAACCATCTGTAGTACATGCTTAATTCATCTATGATTCATTAATATTGTGGCATTGCTTGAGATGCAGATTCCTTTTCAGGAATATCAGCAACTGCAGCTTCTGTTGTAATAAATAAGCCAGAAATACTTGCAGCATTCAATACAGCAGAACGTGTTACCTTAGTTGGATCGATGATGCCTTTATCAAACATATCTACCCATTCACCATTCTTAGCATTGAAACCAATATTATCATCTTTTTCTAATTGTTGTTCTAAGATTTCATTTCCATCATAACCTGCATTTTCAGCAATTTGCATGATTGGACATTTCAATGCATCTAATACAACATTGATACCTCTTTGAACATCGACTGTTTCATCTTTTAATGTTTCCTTAACATCTTTTAATGCTGTGATTAAAGCGAGTCCACCACCTGCAACGACACCTTCTTCAACAGCTGCCTTTGTAGCGTTCAAAGCATCTTCAATTCTTAACTTCTTTTCTTTTAATTCTGTTTCTGTTGTAGCACCAACCTTAATTAAAGCGACACCATTTGTGAGCTTACCAAGTCTTTCTTGAAGCTTCTTCTTATCATAGTCAGATGTTGTATTTTCAATTTCTTTCTTGATAGAAGCAACACGTGCATCTACTGCCGCCTTATCACCACTACCATCGATAATTGTTGTCTTATCCTTACCTACTACAACTTTCTTAGCAGAACCAAGATCCGCAACTGTCATATCTTGTAAATTTTGGTTGAGATCCTTTGCGAAGAAATTAGCACCTGTCATAGCAGCAATATCAGCTAATTGGTTCTTTGCGTTATCTCCAAATCCAGGAGCCTTTGTAGCAACAACATTAAATGTTCCACGCAACTTGTTGATGATCAATGTAGACATTACTTCATTGTCATAATCATCCGCAATAATCATTAATGCCTTATTAGATTTCACAACTTCTTCTAATACTGGAAGAATTTCTTGAATTGTGTTGATCTTTTGATCTGTAACCATGATCAATGGATTTTCTAATGTTACTTCATTCTTATCACGGTCTGTAATCATATAAGGAGAAATATATCCCTTGTCATATTGCATACCTTCTGTCATTTCTAATGAAGTTTCAAAAGATCTAGATTCATCAACATTGATTACACCATCATTACCAACTTTATCCATTGCATCCGCAATGATTGCACCAATTTCTTCACTGCCACTAGAAATTGTTGCGATATTTTTAACATCATCATTTGTTGTAACTTGATGACTCTTTTCAAGAAGTTTATCAGCAACTGTATGAGCAGCTTTTTCAATGCCTTCTCTCATCAGTACAGGATTTGCACCTTTATCAACTGCTTTCAAGCCATTTGTAATCATAGCTTGAGTTAAGATCGTAGCAGTTGTTGTACCATCACCAGCTAATTCATTTGTGTTGTTTGCGGCTTCATATACAAGCTTAGCACCCATATTTTCAAACTTATCTTCAAGTTCGATTTCTTTGGCAATTGTTACACCATCATTTGTAATGACTGGTGAGCCATAACTCTTTTCTAAAACAACGTTTCTTCCTTTAGGTCCTAATGTAACTTTCACCGCATCAGCTAATTTATTAACGCCATTTAACATTCCATCTCTAGCGTCTTTTGCGTATTTAATTTCCTTTGCCATTTTCATCTACCTTCTTTCTTCTTACTCAACTACCGCAAGAATATCATCTGCTTTAATAATGAGATAATCTTTTCCATTATCTTTTACTTCTGTTCCAGAATACTTCTTGTAAATAACATGTTGATTTTCTTTTAAATCAATTGGTGTTACTTCCCCATTGTCATTTGTTTTACCTGGTCCTACTGCGATTACTAATCCGTGACTAGGTTCATCTTTTGCTTCTTTTGTTGTAAGAATAATTCC
>CAVJMM010000068.1:0-9888 GCA_963650865.1 Eubacterium sp. AM49-13BH
GAGAAAAATGACATTAGAAGAAATTATTCGTCACAGAAATGAAATTGTGGCACAAGAAAAATCACTCGAGTTCTGTAAAAAGATGTTAGAAAAAAATATGGATTTGAATGTAATTATGGATTGTACTGGATTATCCAAAGAGAAAGTATTAGAAGTCAAAAACAAATTAAATTAGGATGTGGATATGAACGAAATCTATCATAGAGTCAGTATACGAAAATTCAAACAACAACCTATCGAACAAGAAAAAATCCTGCAGATTTTAAAAGCAGGTATGCAAGCACCTAGCGCATGTAACCAACAACCATGGGAATTTTATGTTGTTGAAAACAAAGAAAAAATTAAACAATTATCCAAAGCAACGCCTTACGCTTCACCATGCGCGAATGCACCAATTGTCATTGTTCCGGTTTATAAAACAGATCATTTACCTGCACCAATGTTTGCGCAAATTGATTTATCTATTTCCCAGGAAAATATGTGGTTAGAAGCGGATTCTTTGGGATTGGGTGGTGTTTGGATTGGAATTGCACCATTAGAAGATCGTATGAAAGAAGTGGAACAGATATTAGATATTCCTTCTCATCTTCATGCATTTTCATTATTCGCAGTTGGTTATCCGGCAGAATCACGTCTACAACAAAATCGCTTTGATGAAAATAGAATTCATTATTGCAGATAACAAAACCCAACAAAAATGTTGGGTTTTGTTTTAGAAACAATTCAAAAGAACCATATATACTGCTGTACCTAAAAATACACTTAAGATTTGATTCTTTTTATAAATATGTATCAACGCAGTAAAGATAGAAGCGATGATCATCGCAGATGCTGAATGAAAATCCGCTGTCATTAAACCTTTTAAACTATAAACAACCAAGATTGCCATTAATGCTGGTGGTAACAAATCTGAAAGCTTTTTAATTTTAGATGGCATTGCTTTTTTACCAAAGGCAAGCCATGGTAAAGATCTTTCGAAATAAATAATACAAGAACATAACACAATCATAATTGCAGCAGTAAACTTATTCATGATGATTCCTTCCTTTATTGATTCCTAACATCAACAATCCACTTGTGATCAATAACGATGGCAACAAAAAATTATTAGCACCAATTAAAAGTAAAAACAAAATCGAACAACCGCCACCAATAATTGCAGGTCCATGATCTTTTGTATTTCTCCATTGATCCACAACAATTGTAATAAACAAAGCAGTTAACGCATAATCAATTCCTTGTACATTTGTTGGTATTAAATTTCCTACTAGCCCTCCAACAATCGATCCCAAAAGCCAACTCAATTGAGAAAATAATTGAATATAAAACTGTACTTTTGATTTCTCTAAATCTTTTGGATATTCTGTTATAGAGTTTAATAATGCATAGGTTTCATCTGTTAAAGAATGAATCATATATGGTAATTTTTTACCAGTTTTTTTGAAATCATCTAAGTAAGATAAACCATAAAAGATTTGTCTTGTTGACATAAAAGCACAAGTCAATAATACTGTGATAATGGTTGCTCCAGTAGCGAAAAAAGATGCTAGTACCATCTGAAATGCCCCTGTATAAATAAACATCGAACAAATTGCTGACCAGATCCATCCAAATCCGCCTTGTGCCATAACTAGTCCATACGCACAAGATACAAAGAAGTAACTAACCATAATTGGTGATGTTTTTAATAACGCAAATCGTATTTCTTTATTCATAATAGTAATTATTATACACACAAAAATAGAAGGTCACCCTTCTATTTTCTTATTTTTATGAAATTCGTTTTCTAATATTTCCGCAAAATCCTCGATAATATATCCTGAATTATCTTTTTCCCAGAAAATACATAGATTTCTTTCAAACTGTGTATCACGAACATAGAAAGGCACTCTTTCTATCGTTTGAGAGAAATGTGATAAGACAGGTTGTCCATCAATCGGAATATATCCTTGATTGCTAACAACCATTAATCTAGCTTCTTTTAAACTATTTGCGTATAAAAATTCACCTTCAATATTAAATGTTGATTGATAATATTGTTTTTCTTCAAACTCTTGTCCTTTGTTACAAATCAATATACAAGGTGTATTTCTTAAATCAGCACTTGTAACCTTTTCTAATTTAGAAATTGGATTATCTTTTGCGATTTCTATATAACATAGATTCTTTTGTACAATTACATTATTCGCACTGTTAAAAAATGCACGTCTTTGATCCGATAACAAAATATCCAACTCTTCTCGAAGCAATTTCTCACGTAATGCTTCATGATTATCTGTATCAATCTTAATATTGATATCTGGATATTTTCTAGAAAATGTGGATACTGCTTTTTGTAGTTCTTCCCCACCATAAGACAACAGTACACCTATCTTCAATGAAACTTCATTACCATTGGCTATCTTTAAAGTTTCTCTCACCAATCTTTCATAATCCGCAACTAAAATCAAAGATTTACGATAAAAATGCTCTCCAGCTTCTGTTAAAGAAATTTTTCTTTTTTCGCGATTGAGTAGTTTTACTCCTAATTCTATCTCTAAAGATTGAATCTGTTGTGATAATGCAGATTGCGAGATATGACATTGTTCTGCTGCCTCAGTAAATGATCCACATTCTACAATAGCTTGAAAATGACGTAATTGATCTAACATAACACCTTCCTTGTTATGTTTATTTTAATAAAAAAGTTCGAAGCTGAAAACCCTTAATCTTTGATCTCTTTCCAAACACTATTTTTCAATAAAATCAAAGCTACGATTGCCGTAAAAATATCTGAAACTGGTTGGGCATGAATGACACCTTGATATGCAAATAAAGCACTCATGATAAAAATAATCGCTGCGTAAAATACACCTTGTCTACCAGCACTTAAAGTAAGAGCTTGTAGTGGTTTTCCACAAGATTGGAATACACATGTCGTTACCATCGTCAAGCCAATAAAAGGCATACCTAATAAAACTGCTCTTAACATTGGTGCACCTAAAGAAATCATCTCACTATCGTTCATGAAGATTGAAATCATGAATGGAGCAATACATGCTAGGACGATAGATAATGCGATTGAAACAATCAAAATCAATTGATATGCAAACTTCAAACAGCCTCTCATTCTTTCTTTTAATTTCGCTCCATATAAATATCCATACAATGGTTGTCCACCAAACGCTAAACCAACCATGATCATCACAACAATCATTGTAATCTTAGATACAATTCCATATGCTGCAATTGTATCGTTTCCATAAGGCAACAAAAAGTTATTCAATAACATTACACCGATACTCTGCATAATATTTGTGATGGAACTAGGAATTCCAATAGAGAATATTTGTTTAATTTCTGTAAAAGAAATATGAAAACCTTTAATTCTCATACTCAACAATTGACTTCTATTGAAAATAAACCAAACATAAAATATATCCGCAACAACATTTCCTAAAACCGTAGCGATTGCCGCACCACCTGCACCCATATTCAATCCAAAGATAAACACAGGATCTAAAATCATATTTACGATAGAACCAGTAACAGAACCAATCATCGCTGCATTTGCATGTCCTTCTGTACGTAAAAGATTTGTTGGTGCTAATGCTAAGATTACAAATGGAGAACCAAGTGCAATCCAAAAATAATAGCTACTTGCGTGTACCATTGTTCCTTCATTTGCACCAAGTAAATGTAATATCGGATTTTGAAATACCAATAAAACAATTGCCACTAAAATTCCAAAAAGAAAACAACCATCCAAACAAAAAACAGATAATCTTTTCCCATCTTCATTTTTCTTCATCCCTAATAATCTAGAAATCACAGAAGAACCACCTAATCCAAAAATATCACCCATCGCAATTAATAAAGTGAAAATTGGTCCACACAACGTAACCCCAGCAACAATATTCGTATCTCCTGTTTTTGCCACAAAGAACATATCCACCATGTTATAAACAAGTGTTAAAACACCAGATAAAACAACAGGCATCGCTAATTTTAAATATGCTTTTTTGATTGGCATCTTTTCAAACAATTCATTTTCCATACACTACCTCTTTTTTACTCGTATGATTTTAACAAAAGGGTTAAAATAGAATTGTGACATGTGGCACAATATATGAAAATTTCTAACAACAAAAATAAAATCGATATGTATTTAAAAAAATACAACCTAAAAGATTATTTACAAGATTACGAATTAACCTTGTATTCTTTTAATTCAAATGAAAAATTGAATGAGAAATTAAATCCAAAACAATTTCTTTTATTCCTTGTTCATGGAGATGTCGCTTTAAAATCTGTACGTTTAGATGGATCTCTATCTCAAACAACGATTGCGAAAGCATTTACTTGTTTTGGAGAAATGGAATTTGCTTATCCTGCGGCAAAACAAAATATCATAGAAACAATTACAGAATGTGAAATGATTGGAATCGACATTGAAAAATATAGAAATAAGATAGAAAACGACGCTAAAATATTAAATCTATTATTAAAAAGTGTTGTCTACAAAATAACTTTGATTTCTGATCTCTTATTTGAAACAACAGATGTACAAAGTAGAGTACTGTTTTATTTAGAAAATGAATCAAAAATACATGAAATTCATGGAGTAGAACAATTATCACAACATTTAAATTGTTCTAGAAGACAATTACAAAGAGTCTTAAAAAATATGGTAAATGAAGGTATGATAATAAAAAAGAAAAAAGGTGTTTATGTCAAAAAATGAAATTTCTATTATGAGTTTAAATTTATTAACAAGTCATTTACATACATTTCAATGTAAATCTTTTTCTAAAAGAAGCACTGCAATCAAACAAATGATTCAACAACACAACCCAGATATCATAGGCGTACAAGAGCTAAACCAACAAATGCTTTCTGATATCTCTGCACTTTTAAATACTTATGCAATCATTGGTGAGTCTAGACATTCAAAATATGGTGATGAATTCTGTTCTATTTTATTTCAAAAAGAAAAATTTGAATTGTTAGAAAGCAGAACACTTTGGCTTAGTAATTCACCAACTATTGTTGGTTCTAAACACCCATTTTCACAATTTCCTAGAATCGTTACTTATGCATATCTAAAAGAAAAGAAAACAAATAAAACATTTACATTTTACAATACACATTTAGATGCTAATTTTGAACTTGTACGTAATTTTCAAGCAAGAGCACTATCTAAGATCATACAAGATACACAAAAAGGTGAATATACGATCTTAACTGGTGATTTTAACTGTAATAGTTTATCTTCAGCTTATCAGATCATACAAACACCTTTCATCGATCTAGTAGATGATTCGCTTGGTTCTACATTAAGAGGATCCATTGGTTCTATTCGTTATCATCATATTCCTATTGATCATATTTTTGTCTCTAAAACATGCAAATGCATAAAAGTCAAAAAAATCACTTCTAAATTTTCAAATATGTATCCTACAGATCATTTTCCTGTATATGCCAAATGTATCCTAAAATGATTTCAAATAATTTAAGATTTCATCCATAGAATCATAAATTTTTGTATTAACATCATTTACTGTAGCGAGTGTTGGAACTTGATTCACACCAAATTCTTTCACAAGATTTGGATTATTTTCTACATCAACCAATAAGTACGGTATCTTTAATGTATTGAGTTCTTTCTGAATCTGTTTACTATTAGAATCTGATTTTGAAATAAATAATAGATTATTCGTATCATCTACTCTCATCCAAGAAGTATCTTTCTTTGGATATTTTTTCTTTTGAGATGGTTTTCCTTCCACATCAAAAAACACACGTTCCTTAAACTCTTGTAGTTTTCCAGCATTCCAATTCTTTACAGATCGATAATATCCTGTGATTCTAGAAAAGACTTCTGTTTTTTTGCCACATTTTGGACACTTCCAAACCTCTCCCAAAAGATAGCCATCATTTTTACATACGCTATATGTTGGTGAAAGTGTGAAATATGGCAAAGAATAATGACCAATAATTTTCTGCACTAACATTTCTGCACTTTTCCAATCGGATAATCTTTCTCCGACAAATACATGAAAAACTGTTCCAGAGGTATAAAATCTTTGTAACGATTCCTGAATATCTAGTGCACTAAAAATATCAATTTCTGTATGTGGTGATAATTGTGAACTATTTGTATAGTACGGTGTACCTGTTTGATTTGCGGTTATTATATTTGGATATTTTTCATGATCCATTTTCGCTAAACGATACGCTGTACTTTCTGCAGGCGTTGCTTCTAAATTATAGAAGTCACCATATTGTTTTTGATATTCCAACAAACGCTCGCGCATATGCAATAAAACTTCTTCCGCAAATTTCTGCGCATTCTCATCCGTTAAATCATGTTTAATCCATTTTGCATTTAAACAGGCTTCATTCATTCCAATGATTCCAATTGTAGAAAAATGATAATCATAGTTTTCTAAATATCGTTTTGTATAAGGATATAAACCATTCTCTAACAACTTTGTGATAACAGTTCTTTTTGTTTTTAAACAACGTGCACTGATATCCATTCGATGATCTAAAATACGATAAAATTCTTTCTCATCATTGGACTCATATGCAATTCTTACAAGATTGATTGTTACTGCACCAATGGAACCTGTCTGTTCTCCACTTCCAAAATACCCACCACCTTTTTGATAAAGGTGATTTAAATCTTTCATACCTTCTTGATAAGCTATACGAATATCATTTATTTTTTGATTGGAATGAATTTTATTACAAAAATATGGAATTCCATATTTCGCACTCATTTCAAATAATAATGCATTATTATCAGATTCTGACCAAGCAAAATCTTTTGTAATGGAATAAGTAGGAATTGGATATTGAAAGATCTTTCCTTCATAATCCCCTTCCATCATCACTTCCATGAATGCACGATTGATAATATCCATCTCTTCTTTACAATCACCATACGTAAAATCTTGTTCTCTACCACCAACGATTGCTGGAACATCCTTCAATTCACTTGGAACATTCCAATCTAAAGTAATTGTTGTAAATGGAGCTTGTGATCCCCATCGACTAGAAGTATTTACACCATATATAAAATTTTGAATACTCTGTTTCACTTCTTTGTAGGAAAGTTGATCCACTCTAACAAAAGGTGCTAAATACGTATCAAAAGATGAAAAAGATTGTGCACCAGCCCATTCATTCTGCATGATTCCTAAAAAGTTGACCATTTGATCGCACAATGTATCTAAATGTTTCGCTGGTCCTCTAGATATCTTTCCATCTACGCCACTTAACCCATTCAATAATAATTGACGAATAGACCAACCAGCACTATAACCACTTAACATGCTTAAATCATGAATATGAATATCTCCATTTCGATGTGCTTGTGATACTTCTCCATCATACGCTTCTGATAACCAATAATTCTTTGTGATAGCTCCAGAGTTAGAAAGTATCAATCCACCAATCGAATATGTAATGGTACTATTCTCTTTCATTTGCCAATCTAATGCATTCAAATAGCGATTCACAAGAGACTTATAGTCTAATGTTGTCGCAGATATATTACGAACATTTTCCCTTTGTTTTCGATATAAAATATACGCTTTAGAAACATCCGCATACCCTGCCTCACTCAACACTTTCTCTACACTATCTTGAATATCTTCTACATCTATCTTTTCATCCACGATTTTATCTTGAAAATCACTTGTGACACGTATCGCAATCAAATCTACAACATCATCCGTATAATTTTTATTGCATCCAACAAAAGCTTTTTTAATCGCATTTGATATTTTAGATATATCAAAACGAACCGTACTTCCATCTCTTTTAATAACTTTATACATGTTGTACACCTCTTAGTTTTACATTAGGAACAATTTTTCTTACTTCATCAAATATTTCAAGAAGTTCTTCCTCTTCATATGCATGAAAACCTGCATGAATGCAGTGCTCTGAATCATTGAATTGTTGTAAATACCAAACATCACATTCTCCAATCCAACGAGCAATATTCAAGATATCTTCTTTTGTGTGTAATTCTTTCACAATCGTAGTTCTAAATTCATAAGGAACACCACATTGTTTGATATACTGCATACTTTCTTCAATCATATCAACAGAAAAATGTTCCGATTCTGTTCCTATAGTCATTGCGTATTTTTCTTTTATATTTTTAAGATCCATCGCAATATAATCTACAAGTTTAAGATCAACAAGTTCTTTTAATCGGTCTAAAAAATTACCAGTAAAATCCAACTTGATATCATATCCAATATTTTTTATTTCTTTTAAAAAAGGTATCAATTTATCTTGCATCAAAGGTTCTCCACCACTAATACAAACACCATCTAAAAGATTATTTCTTTTTTTCAGATAAGAAAAGACATCTTCTACATCTACAAACGAATAATTTTCAGGAATATAAACCAAATCTCGATTATGACAATATGGGCATTTAAAACTACAACCACTTGTAAAGATTGTTGCGCAAACTTTATCTGGATAATCAACCAAACTCATTTTCACAAGTCCACCAATCTTCAAATCGGATAGATCTTCAGAGAGATTTAATTGTTCTCTGGAATTATTTGTTACGGTTGACACCATTTCAGAAAACACATCAAAATTGATATCATTCGATAACATCTTTCTACATTCATTTCGATATTGATATATTGCATGCATAACTTCATGTGACTTTTCAGTTGTATAAAGATGCTTACTTCTTCGATCTTTTTCATCTTGTCTAGATTGTACATATCCTTGTTCAATCAAACGATTGATTGATTTTGTTGTGGTACCTTTGTCTACTTCCGATACACGCGTCACATCCTGCATCGTACATCCTTCATTTTCATTAATAAATGTCAAAAAAATGATTTGACCAGAACCAATGTCATACTTCGCCAAAACACGATCAAAATATTTCATGATATTTCTATATAAGATAGATATATCCATCAAAAAATTCTCATTTGGATTCATATGACACCTCCATTCATTACTCTAGATACAATTCTAACATACTCTATCTATCAAACCATCTTTTTGAAAAAAGCTCTTGATTTTTGATTCAAAATCGTGCAAAACATTAAAACAAAGAAAGGAGATTAGATAAAATGAGTCATCGTATTGAGTATCTTACGATCGATGGCGGCACTGTTATTGAATACACAGACGATAGAGGATATGCTCGCTTAGCTAACGAAGCAGACATGGGTTACATCGTAATCAAAAATTATAGCCGTTACTGATAAACAATGTTGATCATTGTTTCCATCAATCGATCAAAAGAAAAAATCCCCATTTTGGGAATCATATATAGTATGATAGATGCATCGAAAAGATGCATTTTATTTTGGAGAAAAAAATGAATAAATATACAAATCAAAAGAATGAAAATAAATTAGATTCCTTATTAGCACAAAGAAAAGCCCCTCTCTCTGAAGAAGGACTACAAAAAGCATTACAAGATTTAACACTTTATATGAGTGGTGATATCTATTACTTTGGTGCTTTATTCCCTAAGGAAGAAAAAGTAGAAGCAGAAACACTTACTTGTGGAGAAATAGAAAAAGCAGATATGATGGAAGGTACGGATGGTGAAAGATATTTCCCTGTATTCTCTTCTATTAAAAAATTAAAAGAGTGGAAACCAAAATTACAAAAAGATGAATTCTATTATGTTTTCAATAAACAAGATTTATTAACTTTCTTAGAATTCAATCAAAAAGTAGCTGCTGTTGTAATGAACCCACTGAAAGATGATTTACTACTGCATCGCATGTTACTACAAAATCTCATTCAAGTTGACAAAGATGAATTACCCCGACTGACCCGCTGATGCGAATCGGACGGGGTTTCTGTTTTCAAGAGTACCATGATACACAATTGGCATCATTGTTT
>CAVJMM010000069.1:0-7328 GCA_963650865.1 Eubacterium sp. AM49-13BH
TTCGGATTATGTAAAAAAGCCTCGAGTGAGGCTGTCAAGCATTTTTTGCGTATTTTATGCACTTTTTCGTGTATAAAAAAAGCGCTATGCAATATTTTACATAACGCTACATTTTCGTCATCAAATCGTATTTCTTAACTTAATGACATTGTTAACGTATAGGATCCTTTTTTAAGTCTTCTAAATAAGATGATAAAATATTTTCTTGATAACCAGCTTTTTTCACTTTCTTAAGTTCTTCTGCTGTACATAACAATTGTTCATTTTGTACGGCATCTAACATAGATAATCTACTATCTGAAATATTTTCATTTGATAGACTCTTTTGATAATCCTGCGATTCCATATGCCAAGGATACACCAAAGTAGGATATTTCTTCCATAAACGTTCACAAATCAAAATGCCTTCTGGATCTAAATCACCACTATAATAGATTTTTGTGTTTCTTTTTACTAACAATGATAGTAAAACTTGTGCGGTTGTTGATAATTGACCTGATGTACAAATCAATGCACAGTTACAATCTTCCATTTCACTTAAAAGATATGAAAATACCATTTCATTTTCTACAATATACACAACTTCATTATCTGTATATGCACTTACAACATCTTTCAGATTCGCATATGCACACATAAACGGTTGTTTATAGTGATAACATTCTTCGCAACCTAAATGTAATCCATTTTCTCTTTCTAAATGTACATTGTAGATTGCCAAACTACCTGCAATTTCATCTTTGATTAATCCTGCTTTCTCCAAAATCAAATACCATTCTTGCATATTTTCCGGGAAATCTTTTTGATATAGATAACAAAGAATTGACATCAACAGATTAGAAGCATCATTCCCTTTATCTAAAAAATGTGGATTTCCGCTAATTTGAGAAGCAAATACCGCAATCGGAACACATTGATCTTCTTGTATAATCAACTGAATTCCTTTGATTACATTTTCAAATACAATGTATTTTTGATTCTTTTGAATCTTTTTTAAGATACGATATCCACTATCTTTATGTTCTAATGAACATTGTAGCCATTCTCTAATTTCATTTGGAACTTGTAATTGATTCAATGTATCAAAGAGTTTATTTTCAAACAATTGATTTTCATGATCTTTCATTTCACTTTTTTGTTTATTTGTTACAACAGAATAACCAAAATAACAATCTAATACTTCTTTCAAATCAATTGAAGCGAATTTACTATGTTGCAATGCATCTTCAAACTCTTTCACAGATAATGTAATCGAATCTCCATGAAAACGAACACCTGTGATCTTTGTTATATCATTTTTCTCTTCTTCACTTACATTTTGTAATGTAATTCTACCTGTCATTCTTCCATAAGAACGCCATCTCTTCTTCACTTCATTCATATATCTTTTTACATTTTGTTGTAAAAGATAATTCGCACATGCTTTGTTATTATTCATTGTAAGATTTTCTCTTTTCCATTCCACAAATAATTAATAACAGTAACGAAGTTTTCATTTAATGGTCTTAATAATTCACTAATCTTCAATTTTTTTACTGTAGCGTAGCAACCCCATAAAGCTTGTGAGTTCATAATATAGTCAAAGTCCATTGCTTCTACCATTTCAAACATACTAGAAATATTCTTTTCATCTACTCCCGCAAATGCCTCATCCAATGCAATCATACGTGGATGATCAGGATATTTGCACTTTTCATATTGTGCATTGACGGCTGCAAATAATGGCACATACATTGCCATAGCTTTTTCACCACCACTAAAACGATTAAATGCTGCATTGGTTAGATCTTTCTTTCCTTCATTTTTTCTGATATAACTCATTTTAAAACTATACCATTTTCGATAATCCAAGGCATTTCTAACAAGATCCATATAATTCACAATGGCATTATTCATTTCAATTTGTTGTTTTTCTCTTTGAATAATACTTCTAAAATGCTTAGAAACACGTGTAATATCCTCTGAAGTAATCAATTCTGAATCACGCATCAAAATCTTTTCTAATTCCCTTGCATCCAATTCATCGATTTCTTCTGGATTATTTGGCTTCCATTCTAAACTAAAGCTTAATCCCATGGATGTATCCATATTCTTCATTAAGTTAGACATTTCTTTTACCCAATTCCGGCTTTCATCAATTCTTTCCGTTAATTTTCTAGATATCGTTTGGGTAAGAATATCTTCAAAGATTTCACGATCTTTTTTCTTGATCAATTCATCTTGCATATCAATACTGTATTTTAATTGATCTAAAAATTCATACAAATCTAATTTCTTCCCACCAAAATATGCATTTACTACAGATCTATCTCTTTCTGCTACTGATTGTTGTTCATCTTCAAAGATACGATTGATTGATACATTGTAATCTGCCAAATTACTTGTATTCTTTTGATAGGATTCATGTAATCTCGCAACCATTTCACTAGAAGATTTCAACATGAAATTACTTTCTTCTAATTGAATTGCTTCTTTGGCACTAGATTCTAATGATTGATCATCATTCTTGAATACTAAATGTAAGGAAAGTTCTTCTTCGAGATATTGTTGTACATGATTCAAGTAGTTTTCTTTTTCTTCCGCAATGCTTTTCTTTTGTGCACCTTGTTGATCTACGTTTTCAAGATCATGTTGAACAACCGCAACATCATTCAAAGCTTGTTGCATATTCACTTGGTTTTCTTTTTCTTTCCTACGCATTTCATTTAATTGTCTAGCTTTTTCTTTTGTTTCTGGACTATCCATGATTTCTTTTAATTGATTGATCTGTTGCGTACAATATTGAATCTTTGCTTCAAATTTATCCTTTTCCAACGACAAACTATCAATTTCTTCATAGTATTGATCCATCAATTGGTTTTGTTCATTTTCACTAGATAAATTGTTTTCTTTTTCTGTAACACATTGTCTTAATGCATATAATAAATCTTTATAAGAATCGATACTCAATAAAATATCTTCATATTCTTCTGTACTTCTTGTATATGGTAACAATTTGCATACAGATAACATTTTTTTCTCTGCATCTTTGAAAGCTTGATAAGAATTTCTTGTATTTTCTTCTAATACTTTCTTTTTACGAGAGTATTCTTGTAAACGCATATTTGATTGATACATTTGATTACAAATATCATTCAATTCAGTTGTATCTGGAATCTTTTGATATTCTTCTTGCATATGTGCAATATCATTCTTTACTTCGTTTATTTCTTCTCTTTTTGCCTGCAATGCATCTTCAATTTGATTGATTTCAGTTTGTAATGATTCTAACAATTGTTGTTTCTTTCTTCTTCTCGCATTGACACCTACATATTCAGATTCTTTTTTATAAACATGTCCTTCAATCAGACCATGCTTAAAATATCCATCTTTTTTGAAAATAAGACTTCCATTTTCTTTTTGTATATTTGATAAGATTTTCAATGTGCTTTGTTGAATTTCAGATGGAATATTTTGTTCTAAAACTAAATCATGGAATGTTTGTTGTCCATTTTCTTCTACATGGATTAAACAATCTATCAAATTAGGAAACTCAATTTGAATCCTTTGATAGTCTTTATCCGATACAACCAATGCATCTAATATACCCGATTTATATAATTGTTGTTCCAAAATAGCTTGATCAGATTCAGATAGTGATGATGAAAAAGTCACTGTTTGATAGAAAGGATATGCTTCAATTCCTGCTTGTTTCAATTGATTTCTAGAAGTCATCGTAGATTCATCACGTACAGGTTCTATCTCTTTTTGAGATTCAATTTTATGATATGCATCTTTCTTTTCATTTAATTCCACAAAGATTTGTTTTTCACTAGCTTTTAAGAGTGCAATTGATTCATTTTTAGATTGTACTTTTTGCGTTAGATCTTGTTGGAAAATTGATTTTAATCGTAACGTATCAGATGCATTTTCATATTCTTCTATAACTTTATTGGCATCCGTAATACTTTTCTCATTAACAATCCAATAAACATTCTTTTTCAAGGAAAGAATATCTGTTAATAACACATCTTGAATCTTTTCTTTATTTACTTGTAATTGGTCATAATGATATTGTTCATCTTGATAAATTTTTTCTGCTTTGTTTTCTTCTTCTTTATCTTCTTCGTATTTCTTTTGTAGATCATTATATTTTCGCAACAAATTTTGACCATCTCGTACATTTTTATGTAAAGTAATCAATTGATTGTTATATAAATCAAAATCAATCTCTTTGTTGAATTGAATATCTTCTTTCAATTTCAAATGAAAATCATTTTTGATTTCTGTTTGATATTCATCCATATCTTGCATGCAATCTAAAATCTTCTTTTCTGTGTATTCAATCGAATTATTCAATTTCTTCAACTTCACTTCACATGCATAAATCATTTCATTCTTTTGTTGAATTTGAGTTTTCTTTTGATTTTTACTACTTGTATATTCATTAACTTCATTGTTTAGATTTTGTAACTTTAAATCTAAATTTTCCAATTCAGGATCAATCAATTGTTGTAGTTGATTACGAATATAAGCTTCTTCAATTTGAAGTTTTTCAATACGATTATTTGCCTCCATCAAATCTTTTTCCCATGATTCAACTTGTTGAAGAAATTGCGTATATTCTTTACTTGATTGTCTCGATTCTTCCAAAGCATTTAAATAGTTGTGTGATTTTTTCGATAACATGTAAAGATTGTAATGTTGATATTCCTTCACAATCGCTGAAGCATCACCATACGCTCTTTTCAAGCCATCTAAATGTTCTTGAATCGAATCCATCTTTTCCATTGCATCTACCATAGGACGTAGATCTTCATCACTTAACACTTGTAAAGAATCATTTAAAATTTCATATACTTTTGTTGGTTTGAATACATTTGATAGTTTTGGTGCTCTTACTTTAATTAATAATTTTATGAATTGTTCAAATTGTTCGATTCTTTCATAACCAAACAAATATTGATTGACCATTTCTTTATATTCTTTTTGAGAAGTTGTAAATGGAATCTCATCACCAAGTTCTTTCTTCATTTCTTGTCTTGAGAATGGAATAATCTTATCTCCTGATTCACGATAAAGTTTTAAATCTACACCAACTCTTCTACCATCATTGATGACAAAGCCCCAAAAGGTCATTGGACGCCCTTTATGTGCGTTTTGGCCAACGACTATTGTTCGATATTCATCATCCTTTTTGAATTCTAAATATAAATAACCTGTAGAATCTTCTCTTTCATTATCGCCAAGAAAATAATAATCCATTGTACGACTACTCGTTCCAAAAGGATCTAACCTAGAAGGAGAACGATCACCATCCAAAATAAACGGAATAAAGCTTTGTGTTGTAATTGATTTACCAGAACCATTTTGTCCTCTCAATAACAATTTACCATCTTCCAATTGAAAAGATTCTTTATCATAAAGCCAAAAATTAACAAAACCAATTTGGTTCATTTTCCATCTTTCAACCATTTACTTTTTCCTCCATATATTCCGTATATTTCCCACCAACAAGTGCACAAGAAGGATAAACAATAATCATTTCCTCTTCTTCTTTCAACATCATCCAATTTTTCATATAATTCATTACTTGAATAATATATTTTTCATTCGACATTTCTCGATATTCTTTAGACCATAAAGATTGATATTGTTTTTTGATTTTCAATAACAAATCACAAAATCTAGAACGTGTCACTTCAATTGTTTCGTTTTCCTGAATTACAAATTTTCTTCTGTCATTCGCATCATCATGAATCATTTTACATACCAATAGCACGATTTCACTCAACATTCCATTTTTGGGATGTATATTTCCAATTGTTTGGGTATCTACATAGACTGCAGAAGCTGTATGATGATTTACTTGTAAAGTAAGATTCATATATTTTTGTAAGTTTGATTGAATATACATTCTTTTTGTTTTGAGATACATTGCGTCATTATCATTCTTATCATCCCAATACATTGCAGGACTTAAAAGAAGTTGGCGAAAAACACGATTTACAGTTGTATGATCTGATTCTTCCACTAAATCATTTTCAAAAGTATTCCAATCTTCTACACTTGTAATATCTCTAGAAAAGTTTGTAGCGAAATATCTTGAAACACCTGTATTTTCATATAACACTTCACTTGCTTGTTCATTTGAATAATTAGAACTGTCTCCTTCATAAGTTTTCAACATTCCCATTTCTTCCGCAAATTGTAAAACGCGTACTAATGATTTTCTTTGACTATAAGATGTCCAATCAACTTCTAAATATTCACTCATAATCGTTTCCACATAGCGAATCAATTCAGATAGTAAAAATTGACTATTTTCTTCTTTATCTTCCAAGAAAATAAGCAATGCACAAAACAAACAATAATCTCTTGCTTCTAAGAACTGTTGGATCCCCATAAAACTCTCCGCGTAGGTTGGCAATTTTTCCAACTTAATCAATTGTTCTGTATGAATGACTCTCCATCCTAAAACTTCCTGCATAAAACGCATGAGTTGCTTATCTTTCAATTCTCTTTTCACTTGATAATATTGTTCTTTTTCTTGATCATGAATCACCCAAAATTGATTCATTAAAAGTTCTAGTCCATTCATATGTCAAACTCCAAAACAAATCTAGGCATCGTTATATCTCCATCTTCACAATGTAATACACAATTCCCTTCTTCTTGTATTAAATGATATTTTTCTCCAAATTCTGTACTACCAGATTTTGATACATTCATATTCGCAATCGTAATCCATTGTAAGATAGAAACTCTCAGTTCTGCAGGAATCACATCATCTATCTCAGAAATTGATAATTTATGATCTTTGATATATTTATGTGCTAATTCTTTCTTCTTCGTTACAGATTTTTCATATTCTTGTGCTGCCATCATTTTATCAAAGCTACGATCTACAACACCTTCTTTTTTCCTTCTTTCACGATATGTTCTTGAATGTGATTCCAATTCAACTTCATAGATATTTTGTTGATATACACTTGTTTTAATATCATCTGTATCATATGCATGTTCTAATTTATAGTGTTCTATGTTTTGTACACCAAAAACATGTGCGGATAAACAATGACAATCTTCCAAGCTGTCACAATTCATAAACATTTGAATAAAATGCTTATAATCATCTTTTCTACTAACTCCATAATTAGACATTTGAACGATCATATTCGCATTTTCAATGATGGAACGAATAATATCATTTGTAATATCTAATATTCTTTCGCATTCTGGTTTTTGCCCATCTATTGGAAGAAACCACTTTTCAAATGATAACCACTTATTTTGAATAGATTCTCTTAAAACATTTTCATTTTGAGATGATTTTCCTACATGTGGAA
>CAVJMM010000069.1:7338-9851 GCA_963650865.1 Eubacterium sp. AM49-13BH
ATCTAATAATTCTTCATCAAATAATTCACGAATTGTTTCGATGCGATTTCTAATTTTTCTAGATTTCAATTGCATTTGTTTAATAAAATTTTGAAGATATTGAATAAATCTCTCTTTATGCATGACAAAATCAACAGACTTCACTAAATTCTTTGTATCTGTCACATAAAAGTCTCTGAGATAATCTTTATAGTTATTATTTAAATTTTGAAAATCGTCTTGTAACAGATGCCACCATTCATTGATATCTTGTAATGATTGATTGTTGATTGATTTTGCGTTTATCAAAGCTTCTTCGATTCTTTGGAAATATCCAGTAGAAAGATTTGAAGTTTCAATTTCTAGATTTTCTAAACGAATCGTCAATCTTTCAATTTCTATTGCGGCTTCACTCATGGAATAACGATATTGTTTATTTTTATATTCCGCGATGGTATGAACAACTCCTGGATCTTGTATCGCAATGAGATTTTTCCAATCTACCAATTGTTCAAGATCTTGTTTTAATTCATCCATTGTATAATTAGAAAAAGCTTCATCTTCTTTCACAAGTTGATAAATTTCTTCTTTATATAATCTTGTACGCATTTGTTCATTCGCAATGAACATTTTTCTCATGATTGTTCTATAGATCGCTACAGTGGGTACAGAAAGATAAGTCGTTTCTAAAATAGGGACTTTGTAATCTGGCATAAATATCTCCAATACTAAAGATATTATACACGATAGTATGTTCTAATTTATTATGAAAAAATAACTCTTCCATCTAGCACTAAAAATACAAGCATTACCGCAATCAACAAAACTGTAGTGATAATAGAAATGATTCGATTTTTCTTTTCTTTTTGGATATATAAATTTGTAATTCCAATGACAAAGAAACAAAAGATTGCAGTTAAGAAATGATGAGGAAAACTTATAAAAGCTTGATATCCATAATACATACCAAGTAAAGCTTCTAATGTATTTCCAATACCAAGTACAATGGCTCCAAGTGCATTTTGTTTTTGAACATAATACGCTATCAAACCACCAGGAAGTGTAAATAAAGAACGGACAAACCAAATATCGAAATAATAATGAAACGCTAAATCCCACGTAATATGTCCAAATAATGCTTCCACAATAAAGACTATTGGTTGACTAACCAAAAAGAATACAAAGCATTTTAACGCAGCTTCATAACTTTTCTTACAATTCGTAACAATGATTAGCGCAAATAAAATCCACCATTCATGGGAAATTCCAATATCTTGAAAAGATGTTCCATCCAAAACAGGAACACACATAATACATCCAACATAGATTCCTACTACTAATCCAAATAGAATTACATTTTTCCAACTCATATGAATATCATTAAATAATTTCTTCATTCGATCTCCTGCAAGTCACTATCTAACTTGACCTTTTGATTTGTATCATAATACACATAATACTTATTTTCATTTGTTATATAAATTACATCACCTTTTTGAATCTTTGTAATAGCATTTAATGCTTCTTCTGACTTTGTATCGATTTTATGGATTGTATTAATATTGACTAAATATAGCCCATGTTGATTATCTTTTGGGATTTCATCCATTTCTCCATTCTTTGTCGCTATAAAGTATTGATCTTGATATTGATACAATGTTCCCTTTGAAGTTCTCTGCCCTTTTTGAACAACAGAAGGATAAGAAATCGCCTTATTTTGGATTTCACTTGTTGTACCTTTATTAGAATCATTCTTATCATACTGAATATAAGCTTCATTATCTTTATAGCCTATGATTGCGATTCCATCTTTCTTAGGCATTCCAATTTCAGTAGCAGGAAAATCAAAACTTGTTTGCCACGCATCTTTTTGTTGACATAATTCTACCTGATACGTTTTGGAGTTTTTTCCATCCGAAATGATAGATGTCATCATTTCAGCATATGCATCTCTAATATTAGCAGCATCGGTTGCTTCTCTTGCCTTTTCTAATTGCGAAACAAAAATAGGTATTCCAATTGAAACAAGAGCACCAATGATTACAACAACAATTAATAATTCAGCGAGCGTAAAACCTTTCTTATTCATTAGAAACCTTCCGTGTTATATTATACTCAATTTTTTAGGATTTTTTCTTACATCAAGTGAAGATATAGCTTCTTAAGCATATAATAGATATTAAACTACAAAGAAAGTGAGAAAAAATATGCTATTACATGTAATGTATACAACGATTGATGGAAAAAGAAATGATTTTATTAATGATATTAAACAATCAAATGTTCTTGATTTAATCAGAAAAGAAGATGGATGTGTTTCTTATACTTATTATTTAGATGCATATAATCCAAATATCATTCTTTTAGTAGAAGAATGGGAAAGTAAAGAAAAGCAGCAATTCCATCTAACACAAGAACACATGAAAGAATTGTCTGCCATAAAAAATAAATATGTATTAAATACAACTGTGAGAGAATTGTGAACTACTCACGACCTACGCTTACGCTTAGAGGTCTGAGCTTCTTGCTTCATC
>CAVJMM010000070.1:0-9746 GCA_963650865.1 Eubacterium sp. AM49-13BH
AAGTATCCAAAATCCTTTATTTCTTAATGGTTTTTGAATTCATGCGTAATTACTAATATTCAAATATGATAAAACAACAATAAAAGATAAAATAATTTAAAAAATCTCATAGAATCTAATTCTACAAGATCTTTTGATTAGTCATTCATTAATTCCATTGCTTGTTTAAGAGTGCCAGCGCCATCCATCATGCCATATGTTCTCATATCAATTGCGGCAATTGGCTTACCAGGGTATTTCTTCTTTAATGCATCCAAGTTAAAACGAATCTGTGGTCCTAAAAGAATACAATCTGCATCAGGTGCATACTTTTCTTCAGAACCATAACCATGTGCATTAATGTCATAATCCTTTCCTAGTTTTGCGGCAGATTCTCTCATCTTATTCACTAAAAGAGAAGTAGACATTCCTCCTGCACAAAACAAAACAATTTTCTTCATAGCATTTCCTCCATCATTACTTCTATTTTACATCATAGATTCATAATTGGTTTTCGATCTCCTTTTGAATTATGTTGTTTTTCTCTTCTTCTTTTTAATTCTGTTTCAACATCTTCTAATGTGATACCTTTTTCTACCATTAATACTAATACATGAAATAATAGATCATTGATTTCTCCAACTAACTCTTCTTTCGATTGAGAAAGTGCGGCAATTACAACTTCTGTACTTTCTTCTCCTACTTTCTTTAAGATTTTGTCTAACCCTTTTTCATAAAGATATGTTGTATAACTACCTTCCTCTGGATGTAGTTTACGATCTAATGCATTTTGATATTCTTTTTCAATTTCACTCATTGATTTCATCTCCATTTTCATCTCTATAAAAACAACTATAATGCCCTGTATGACAAGCTGCACCTATTTGTTCTACCAGTAAAAGAATCGTATCTTCATCACAATCAATTCGAATTTCTTTTACATGTTGATAGTGTCCACTTGTTTCTCCTTTCACCCATAATTGTTTTCTACTTCGTGAATAATAAGTCGCTAGATGCGTATCTAATGTTTTTTGATAGCTTTCTTCATTCATATACGCTACCATCAACACTTGTTTTGTATGCACATCTTGTACAACAACCGGTAATAAACCATTACCTTTCTGAAAGTCTAGTTGCATCATATCTTACATTCACTCCCTTTTGATCCAAATATTCTTTTACTTGTGTAACTGTTAATTCTCCATAATGAAATAAAGAAGCCGCAAGTGCAGCATCTGCCACATCTTCATGAAATACTTCATAAAAATGTTCTAAAGATCCACAGCCACCAGAAGCAATTACCGGAACTTGAACACACTCCTTTACAGCTTTTAAAAACGGAATATCAAAACCATTCTTCGTTCCATCCGCATCCATACTTGTTAATAAGATTTCACCTGCACCTTTGGACACACAATCTTTCACCCATTCAATTGCATCAATGCCTGTATCATTTCTTCCACCATTGATTACAACATTCCATCCACTATCATCTTTTCTTTTTCTTCCATCAATTGCGATAACAACACATTGATCCCCGAATTTTTCACTGCATTCACAAATTAAATCAGGATTTTTCACTGCAGCAGAATTCAAAGAACATTTATCTGCACCTGCTCTTAGAATCTTTTTCATATCTTCACTACTACGAATGCCACCACCAACTGTAAATGGAATAAAAATATTCTTTGCGACAGATTCTACCATTTGCACCGTTGTATCACGATTTTCATTTGTCGCAGTAATATCTAAGAAAACAAGTTCATCTGCACCATCTTGATAATATTTTTTCGCACATTCTACTGGATCCCCTACTTCTTGTAATCCTACAAAATGCACACCTTTTACTACTTTTCCATCTTTCACATCCAAACATGGAATGATTCTTTTTGAAATCATAACTCACCTTCTTGAATTGCTTCTTTTAAATCTAATGTTTCAGAATAAATTGCTTTCCCAGTAATACAACCGAATAGTTTCATATCACGTAACTGTTGAATATGAGAAAGATCTTTGATTCCACCAGATGCAATGATATGCATAGAAACGGTATCTTGTAAGGATTGTAACATTTGTACATTTGGTCCCATTAATGTTCCATCTTTCGAAATATCTGTAAAGATAATTTCAGATACATACATTTCTTCTAATTGTTTCGCAAAATCCAAATAAGAGATCTGCGAAGCTTTTAACCAGCCTTCAACCATGACATATCCATTTTTACAATCCATACCAACAATGATACGATCATGATATTTTTGAATGGCTTCTTTTAAAAATGTTTGATCTTGAATCGCACTCGTACCTAAGATCACTTTGGAAACACCATTGTTTAAATAAAAATCAACGTCTTCTATATTTCGAATGCCCCCACCAACTTCAACTGGAACTTTGACATTTCTACAAACTTCGATGATAGATTCATGGTTGATTCTCTTTCCTTGTTTTGCCCCATCCAAATCAATCATATGAATTCTTTTCGCACCTGCTTTTTCAAAAGCAAGTGCTGTATCTAAAATTGATTCTGCGACTTGTTGACTTTTTGAATAATCACCTTGATAGAGTCTAACGGGTTTTCCATCGATGATATCAATTGCTGGTATAACAATCATACAAAATCCTCCACAAAATATTTCAATAATTTCAAACCTTGTTCCCCACTCTTTTCAGGATGAAATTGTGTTCCAATGACGTTTCCTTTTTGAACGATTCCTGCTACTTTTGTATTTCCATATTCCGAATACGCAATCAAATTCGATTCATTTTTTACAACAGCATAATAAGAATGAACATAATACATGTATGCATGTTCAAAAATATCTTTTAAATAACAATCATTCTGAAATTTTAAAGCATTCCATCCAATTTCAGGAACGGGTAGATTCTCTTCAATTTTTACGACTTTTCCTTCAATAAACCCAAAACCTTCGTGCTTTCCTTTTTCTTCACTTGTTTCAAATAACATTTGCATCCCTAAACAAATTCCTAAAAGTGGAACCTTAGAATCTACCATTTCACGAATTGTTTCATCTAATCCTTTTTCTTTTAGATTATGCATCCCTTGTGCAAATGCACCAACACCAGGAAGAATCAATTTATCACATTGTTTAATTTTTTCTTTTGTATCACAAATTTGATAAGGAACTTGTAAGTAAGATAATGCATTGCCTACACTCCCTAGATTTCCCATTCCATAATCAATGATTCCAATCATAGTGTCCCCTTTGTGGAAAGAAGTGTATCTGATTGTATCGTAATTGCTTCTTTTAAAGCATGTCCAAAAGCTTTAAAAATTGCTTCTACTTTATGATGATCATTCTCTCCATACAATAAATTCACATGTAAAGTAATTCCAGAATTAATAGCGAAAGCATAAAAGAATTCTTTTACCATTTCTGTAGCCATCATTCCAATACTTTCCCTTTTAAAATCTGCATGAAACACAAGATACCCTCTACCACTGATATCTAGATCAACATCAGCGAGTGCTTCATCCATAGGGCAACGAAAACTTCCATATCTTGCGATTCCTCTTTTATCTCCAATTGCTTCTTGAAAGCATTTCGCAACAGCAATCCCAATATCTTCTATCGTATGATGATCATCTACATCAAGATCCCCTTTCGCAATCACTTCCAAGTCAAATGAGCCATGAAAAGCAAACAAATTTAACATGTGATCAAAGAAACCAATTCCTGTTTGAATGTTTGTTTTTCCTGTACCATCTAGATTGAGTTTGATTTCTATCTCCGTTTCATTTGTTGTTCTTTTTGTTTCTGCTTCTCTCATGCTACCTCCTCAAATTGTTTGAGTACTTGTAATACTTTTTGATTTTCTTCCTCTGTTCCAATTGTGATACGGAATGTATCATCCTTATAATTTCGAATCACAATATTTTGTTGTTGAAATAATTGTAGTAATTTATCTTTTTGTTTTGTTTTTCCATGTAAGAAGTTTGCTTGCGAAGAATAAAAAGTGATTTTCTGCATTTCTTTTACTTGTTCGTACATTGCATCTCTTCTCTTAGCGATTTCTTTTGCCTGCTTTTGATACTGATCTGCATATTTCAAAATGATTGTCGCAATCTTCATCGTCACACTATTCAATGCATATACAACACTTCTACGTTTCATATCTTCCATATTCTTTTCGTTACTGATTAAAAATCCAACTCTAATTCCCGCAACAGAATATGCTTTGGATAGTGTACGTGTCACATATAAATTCTCATATTGATCGATGAGTGAGATTGCACTTTCTTCATTAGAAAATTCAATATAAGCTTCATCCACAACAACAGGAATATCAGAAAAACCTTCTAACACTTTTTTGATTTCTTGTGTTGTCAAACAATAACCTGAAGGATTATTTGGTCTAGAAAACAACACCAAAGATGCACCTTCTCCATTTTTTACAAATGCATCAACATCTAATGTTCCATCTTCATTCAATGGATATTTTTTTACATCTGCTTCATAACAACTCGCATAATAGTCATACATCGAAAAATCAGGATCAAACGTATATAAATATTTATCTTTTCCTAAAAATGTACCAATCACTAATCCTAACATTTGATCAGAACCATTTCCTGCTAACAAGTTCTCTTTCTTTAATCCTATCACCCTTCCATAAGCATCTAATAATTCTGTTTGTTCATTATCTGGATAACGATTAAAATCAATTGTATTTAATGATTCTTTGATTTCTTCAAGAATCTGTGGCTCCACATTCAAAGAATTTTCATTTGCGTTTAATAAAATACCTTTTTGAACATGTGTTGTATATGTTTCAATTTTCTTTTCCATCATTAACTCTCACTTTCACTGCATTTGCATGTGCTTGTAACTGTTCTTCTTCTGCCATCACTTCAATATATTTTCCATATGCATCTAATGCTTCTTTTGTATAATGCAAGAACGATGTTTTCTTAATAAATGCATCTACTCCTAATGCACTAGAGAAACGTGCAGTGCCACTCGTAGGTAGCACATGATTCGTTCCCCCAAAATAATCACCAATCGATTCACATGTGTAATATCCTAAAAATACACTTCCTGCATTCTTTACTGCATCTAAATATCGCATTGGATCTTTCACACAAAGTTCTAAGTGTTCTGGTGCAATTGCATTAGCGAAATCAATACATTCTTCAATGGAATCACAAAGAATCGATTTCCCATAATTCTTTAAAGAAGTTTCAACAATTTCTTTCTTAGGTAAAACATCAGTTTGTTTGCGAAGTTCTAGATTTACTTCTTGTAGTAATTCTGAGGAATCTGTTAATAAGATCGCAGAAGCCATTGGATCATGTTCTGCTTGAGATAATAAGTCAGCTGCGACATATTTCGCTTTTGCCTCTTTATCCGCAATTACCAATATTTCAGATGGTCCAGCAATCATATCAATTGCGACTTTTCCATATACCAATTTTTTTGCGGCAGCCACAAAGATATTTCCAGGTCCTACAATTTTATCAACAGATGGAATGCTTTCTGTTCCATAAGCTAATGCAGCAATCGCTTGTGCTCCACCAATCTTATAAATTTCATCTACCCCTGCAATCTTAGCTGCATAGGCAATATTAGGATTGATTGTTCCTTCTTTGTTTGGAGGCGTTACCATAACGATTTTCTTTACTCCTGCAACATGTGCTGGAATCGCGTTCATTAATACAGAAGATGGATATTGAGCTCTTCCTCCTGGAACATAGATTCCAACAGATTCAAGTGGCATCACTCTTTGTCCCAAGTAAATTCCATATTCTTTTGTTTGAATATACGATTGTTGTAGTTGTGCTTTGTGGAAAGAAACAATATTGTCTTTTGCCTTTAATAAAGCTTCTTGAAAAGAATCATCTACTTTTGAAATTGCGGCATTGATTTCTTCATTCGTAACCAAAAATGAATCTAAAGAAATTACATCAAATTGTTTTGTATATTCTTTACAAGCTTGATCACCATCATTTCGAACATCTTGAATAATTTTTGTAACTTTCAAAATAACATCTGCATCAATTTCTTGACTTCTATCATCTAAATATTTTCTTAATTCTTTTTGATTTCTTTTGTCAATTTCACTTAACATTTTCAATCCCTCTTTTCAAATCATCTATCACTTGTATGACTTCTTCATTTTTCAATTTATAACTCACTTTATTTACAATTACACGTGCACTAATATCACAAACCGTATCATAAACGACTAATCCATTTTCTTTTAATGTTGTACCAGTTTCCATGATATCCACGATACCATCACACAAACCTAATACAGGTCCCAGTTCCACAGATCCATCGATTTTGATAATTTCCACTTCCATATTTCGATCATGAAAGTATTTAGAGGCTACGGTTGGATACTTTGTTCCAATCTTAATATGGCCTACTTTCTTTAGTGGATTCTTACCTTTTAATGAGGCAACAATAAATTTGCATTTGCCTGTTTGTAGATCTAATAGTTCATACGTATCCGAAGGCTTTTCTAACAATGTATCTTTTCCAACGATTCCGATATCCGCAATTCCATGTTCTACGTATGTAATGACATCGTTTGGTTTTGCCAAAAAATATTTCACATCTTTCTTTGTATCTTGAAATACAAGTGCACGTCCTTTATTTTTCACTTCATCTACACCATATCCACTTGTTTCCAACATTTCTATTGCTTTTTTTTCTAGTCTTCCTTTTGTTAAGGCAATCGAAACACTCATCGTTGTACCTCCCATGTATCTTTATCCCAAGGAATCATTTCTACATTGTTTTCTTTTCTCAATTCTTTTGTTTTTAATATTGCTTCACATTCTTGTCCTTTTGGATAATAGAATTGAATTGTCTTTTTCTGTTTGATCTCAATTGCATCTAAGATGTAATCCAACTTAATCGAGAATCCACATGCCGGTAAATTTCTACCAAACTTTTCCATCAAATTATCATATCTACCACCTGATAGAATAGACGTTCCACTTTCTTGGATATATCCCTCAAAGATGATGCCTGTGTAATAATCCAAATGTGGTATTTTTCCTAGATCAAATGATATGTTTTGATGCACATTTAATTGTTTTAATTTGTTATATAAGTTTTCTAAATGTTGTACTTCTTTTTTCATATCTTCTGTAAAACAAATCTGATATGCTTTCTCAAAAATATTAGAACCTGTTAGAAATGGTAAAGTTAAAAAGAATTGTTTTTCTTTATCTGTTAGATTTAATTGTTGAACATATTGTGTTAAATCAACAATGGATTTTTGATCAATCAATTTCGCAAGTTGTTTCTTTTCCTCTTCTTTTAAATGCACAGTAGCTGTTTGAAAGAATCTCGCATTTCCTATTTCTAATGTATATTTCTGAAACTGCAATGCATTCATTACACAAATCGCTGTATATAAAATTTCAATATCACTATTTTCATCTAAACCAATACATTCAATTCCACAATCTGTAACTTCCCCTCTTTTTCCAGCAAATACATGTCTTACTTTAAAAACATCTGAAGTATAAAAGAAACGAAATGGTGCTTCTGAATTTCCATATTTGGATGCACAAACTCTGCAAATAGGAACTGTCATATCTTCTCTTAAAACTAAAATATCTCCATCATGATCAAAGAATTTATACATTTCCGTTGCATCTGCATTTGAAAAAGATTGTTGATATGTATCAAAATATTCAATCATTGGTGTCATGATTTGATGATAACCAAAAGATTGAAATACTTTTTCAATGATTTCTTGTGCTTCTCTTTTCTTTGTACATTCTTCTTCAATCAAATCTTTCATTCCTTGTGGTATTCTAATTTCTAACATAACTTTCTCCTAAACAAAAAAGACATCCCAAATATCGGGACGTCTGTAACGTGGTTCCACCTGACTTTATTGTTACCTCACGATAACAACCTCATAAAGTGCATAAACACTTTTTCACGTAACGTGTGTGACGTAAATTCCTACTACTTTCAGAATTTCAGCTCCAAGATGTGTTTCAATAAATTCGTTAAGACTTCTATTTCACCAAACAAGAAGCTCTCTTACATACCTCATCTATCTACTCTTCTTTTCATCGCTTTATGGAAACATCATATAACGTTATGAAAAAGGTTGTCAATTAATTTTGATTTGTTTTTACATTTTATTTATGAAAATATTTTCATTTCATAAAAAAGGAAGTGCATATACTGGAACATAATAAATTCCATTTTCCCATTTAAAATCTTTTGTATGAACAACATATTTTTCTTTTATACGTCTACTGAACTTTTCACAAAACAAGTTCAATGATTTATGTTCCCTGTAATTTCCAGATTTCACTTCAATCGGACATATCTTATTCCCACTAGAAATCAAAAAATCAATCTCATATAAATGATTCGATGTTTCACTACTCATTGTATAGTAAAACAAATGATAACCCTTTGCGGTTAATATTTGTGCTACTACATTTTCATAAACATATCCTAGATTTACATCCAATTTATCTGATAATAGCTTGTTGTATATAACATTTTCTGTGTACTGCTTATCTTTAAAAGCTAATGTTACAAACAATCCAACATCCGCAATAAATAATTTATAGCGATCAACATTTTTTTCTAGTGCCATTCCTACACTTGGATTATTTGCGTGATATGCAATATTAACAGTATAGGAACTTAACATATCTGGAAGTAATTCTCTTACTTGTTTTGTTCTCGCCCCTTCTCTTGCGTTCGTTAAAATATATCGAGAAGCATTGCCACTAAGACTAGCAGGTATACTATCATAAATATCCCCAGCTAAACCTGTTCCATCTATTTTTGTAAAATCCTCTTCATACAAATCAACGATGCCTCTTTTCACTTCATCTACTACTTGTAAATTATTCTCTTCTAAATACGCATTTACCGCCTGAGGCATACCTCCAACTAGCATATATAGTCGAAAAATTCTCATCAAATTTCTATGCATGACATTTCCTGCCGGTTTTTTACTTTTTAATAAAAATTGAATGGTTTCTGCGGATACTTCGTCACCAATTGCCCATAAGAACTCTTCAAAATCCATAGGATACATTGAAATTTTATATTCTTCACTTGGAATCAATATATCCTTTGTATTCTTTTTAATGGATAAAAGAGAACCTGTCTCGATATACTTATATCTTCCATCTGCCACAAGATATTTAATTGCTTGTCGTGCTTTTGGTAATAATTGTACTTCATCAAATATAATGACAGATTCTTTTTCATATAATCTGACTCCTGTTAATTGTTGTAACTGTAAAAAGAAAAAATCTAAATGATACGTATCATCAAACAAATTAATTATTTCTTTACTAGAATGCGCAAAGTCAATCAAAATATATGACTTAAATTCATTTTTTGCGAATTCTTCTACGATTGTTGATTTTCCAACTCTTCGAGCTCCTTTTATTAACAAAGCGTATTGATCACTTTTCTTCTCTTTCCATTCATAAATTTGATGATAGATTTTTCTTTTAAAAACAGGTCTATTCATACATCATTACCCCTCTTTTATCTAGAGTATAACGCGAATCCCCGTTTAAGTAAATGTAATTTTTACGCAAATCCCCATTCGCTTTCATCGAAATTATACGCGAATCCCCATTCATCATAAAAAAGAGAAGATTATTATCTCTCCTCCTTCACATTTTCATAGCTCAACCAATTACATTAATTCTTAACTTCCAATAATTTTGTCCCTCAAAAATAAAAACCACTAGATATTTAGTTTGTGCTATAGCCATATCTAGTGGTTTGTTTTATTTCTTG
>CAVJMM010000071.1:0-9356 GCA_963650865.1 Eubacterium sp. AM49-13BH
TTCTATTTTTTCGCTCATAAAAATACTCCTTCATTATTTTTATTCACAAAAAAATTCGAGATTCCAAAAAATGACCCAATTATTTCAATTGGATCATTACTCGATTGCATCTAAATGTACATTTCTAACATTTGGAAGCTTTTTTAATGTGCTAACCATTTCTTGTACTTCACATCCCATTTCAGAGATATCAACAGATAATAATACATTTGCCTTTCCGGCAATTGGAATTGCTTGGGAAATGGTAAGAATGGAAGTGTTTAAATCAGAAAGAGTTTTGAGTACAGATGATAAGGCACCACTTTCGTTTTTGAGAATTAAGGAAAGTACTGCTTTTCTTTCAATCGTATCTTCTGCACTTTCATATACATAATCTTTATATTTATAGAATGTATTTCTAGAAATACCAGCTAATTGAACCGCTTCTGTTATTGTAGAAGCTTCATGGTTTACTAACAAGTTTCTTGCGTAGATGACTTTGTCTAAATAGTCTGGAAGTATTTTTCTAGAAACAATCAAAAAATCTTTTTTCACAATATCACCGTTCCTTTTTTCGCAATATCTAATTCTTTGATTTGCCAATGATGTTTCAATGATTGAATCTTTTCGATTTGTTGAGATGTTAAACTTTCTTTTGAAATCAAGATGCATGTAGATCCTGATCCACTGATTAAAAATGCGCCTAAATCTTTTACAGTTGATTTCAAAGTATCAAATTCATGAATCAATTGTTTACGATATGGTTCATGAATAAAATCTTCAGAAACGATTTTTAACAATGGAAGATTTCCATTTCTAAGTGCTTCGATTAACAATGCTGCGTGAGAAGTGTTTTTTGTGACAATATTTCTTGCATAAGATTCAGGTAATATGGCACGTGCACGTTGTGTTGAAACTTCAAAATCAGGGATAAAGATTGTATATTTCCAATTGGAATCTAATGGGATGGATTGCGTAAGATAAGTATCAGCAACACTTAAAGATGCTGTGAATCCGCCATGGATGCATGGAGCTACATTATCAGGGTGTCCTTCTAATTGAGAAGCAAGTTGAAAAATCTGTTCTTTTGTAAGTGCGTTGTTGTGCAAAGTACTTGCGGCATATAAACCACCAACGATTAAAGAAGAACTTGATCCTAAACCTCTCGATACAGGGATTTCTGTATGAAAGATTACATGGATAGAATCATGAATCCCAATTGCTTGACAACCTTTTTGATAGGCTTTTAAGAATAGATTCTCTTCATTATTGAAACGCTCTTCTACATTTTCTAATGTATTAGAAGAAGAAAGTTCTACATCAAATGTATTATACAAATCTAAAGCTAAACCAAAACAATCAAATCCTGGTCCAACATTTGCACTTGTGGCTGGTGTTTGAATTGTAATCATTTTGAAATTTCCTCCATACGTTTTGCGATGACATGCATGCCATCTTCAATGTGAATGGATTTTGTGAAACGAATTGGCATTTCTTTTAACGAAGATAGATTCTTAGGAATAGGGACATTTGTAACTTCATATAATCGATTCATTGCTTCAAAATCATCTTCTACATTTTCTTGATTGATTGCTTGTAGAACATCCTTACAGAATTTATATGGAGAAGCTGTAGATAAAATGATTGTTTTTATAGGATCATTTGTTTCTTTTTTGTATTGTAGATAAGCATCTAATCCAACAGAAGTATGTGGATCAATCAATGTATGTTCGTTTTGATATAAATCATGAATCGTATTTGAACAAGCATTCTCATCTACCCAATAACCCTTAAAGATAGAACTGATCTTTTGGTGTAATTGTTTTGAAATTGTGTATTCTCCTTTTTCTTTTAATTCCTGCATGATATCTCTAATAAAAGCATCATCATTACCACTCATCATAAATAGTAATCTTTCTAAGTTACTAGAAATCAAAATATCCATGGATGGAGAAATCGTTGGTACAAAATTACGATGTGTGGAATATGTTCCAGTTCTTAAAAAATCTGTTAATACATTATTGGAATTAGATGCACAAATGAATTGATTTACTGGCAATCCAGTTAAATATGCAAGGTATCCCGCAAGAATATCACCAAAGTTTCCAGTAGGAACAGAGAAATTCACTTTCTCACCACACTTGATTTCATTGTTTTTAATAAGTTGGATATAAGAATAATAGTAATAAACGATTTGTGGAACAAGTCTACCAACATTGATGGAATTGGCAGAAGATATCGTTACATTTTTTAAAGAAGATAATACTTCTTCGTTTTGCGTTGCTTCTTTTACCATTCTTTGGCAATCATCAAAGTTTCCTTTGACCGCAATGACTTCAACATTGTTTCCAATACTTGTTTGCATTTGACGTTTTTGAATTGCGGATACACCTACTTCTGGATAAAAGACTGTAATAGCAGTATGATCGACATCCGCAAATCCACTTAATGCAGCTTTTCCTGTATCTCCAGAAGTGGCAGTAAGGATGGAAATAATATCGTTTCTTTGTTCCATCTTATAAGCAGATGTTAATAGATGAGGAAGGAGCGTCAGAGCAATATCTTTAAATGCACTTGTTGGTCCATGCCAAAGTTCCATTAAGTAGCCATCTTTGATTTTTGTGAGTGGTACAATATGAGAATCATTGAATTTTTCATCATATGCAGCATTCACACATTTTTGAATTTCATCTTTTGAATAATCAGATAAAAAATCATGAATGATCTTTGTTGCCATTTGTTGATAAGATAGATTTAACATTTCATCAATGTTAAAATGAAAGTCTATATTTTCTGGTGTATATAGACCACCATCTTTGGCTAAACCATGAATGACAGCGTTATGACTTTCTAAGATGTCTTTTTTGTTTCTGCTACTTACGTATTCCATAAAATCCTCCTTGTAATACATCATGAGTTATGATACTATGTTCAAGATTTAAATACAAGTGTTTTTGAAATAAGTACACATTGGAGGGTTTTATGAATAGCTCAAAAGTAAAAGAAGGAATTCAACAAGCACCGCATCGTAGTCTTTTTCATGCACTTGGTTTTACAAACGAAGAAATGAGAAAACCAATGATTGGAATCGTTTGTTCTTATAATGAAATTGTACCTGGACATATGAATTTAGATAAAATCTGTGAAGCTGTGAAATTGGGAATTGCGGAAGCAGGTGGTGTACCAGTCATGTTTCCAGCAATTGCAGTATGTGATGGAATTGCGATGGGACATAGTGGAATGAAATATTCTCTTGTTTCTAGAGAACTGATTGCGGATTCAACAGAATGTATGGCAAAAGCACATGCATTTGATGGTCTTGTGATGATACCAAATTGTGATAAAAATGTTCCTGGATTATTAATGGCAGCTGCACGTATCAATATTCCAACTGTATTTGTTTCTGGTGGACCAATGCTTGCAGGAAATGTACAAGGAAGAAAACGATCGTTATCTTCTATGTTTGAAGCAGTTGGTGAATACAAGGTAGGAAAAATATCAATGGATGATTTACATGAATATGAAGAAAATGTATGTCCAACTTGTGGATCTTGTTCTGGAATGTATACTGCGAATTCAATGAATTGTTTAACTGAGGCAATAGGAATGGGATTACAGGGAAATGGCACAATTCCAGCTGTTTATTCTTCAAGAATCCGTCTCGCTAAAGAAGCAGGATATGCAGTAATGCATCTATTAGAAAATAATATTCGTCCACGTGATATCATGACGAAAGATGCATTTATCAATGCGTTAACAGTAGATATGGCACTTGGTTGCTCTACCAATACAATGTTGCATTTACCTGCGATTGCGCATGAATGTGGGATATCACTTGATATGGAAATCGCAAATGAGATTTCCAATCGTACACCAAACTTATGTCATTTAGCGCCAGCTGGTCCTACTTATATGGAAGATTTAAATATGGCAGGTGGTGTATACGCAGTGATGAATGAACTTGCCAAAAAAGAATTATTATATTTGGATGGAATGACAGTATCTGGAAAAACAATGCGTGAAAATATAGAAGGTGTTGTAAATCGAAACCCTGATGTCATTCGATCAATTGAAAATCCATATATGGAAAGCGGTGGGATTGCAGTGTTAAAAGGAAATCTTGCACCAGATACCGCAATTGTAAAACAGAGTGCTGTTGCATCAGAAATGATGAAACATGTGGGACCAGCAAGAGTATTTGATTGTGAAGAGGATGCAATTCAAGCAATCTTATCTAAGCAAATTCATGATGGTGATGTGGTTGTGATTCGCTATGAAGGTCCAAAAGGTGGCCCAGGAATGCGTGAGATGTTGAATCCTACTTCAGCCATTATTGGAATGGGACTTGGATCAACTGTGGCACTAATTACAGATGGTAGATTTTCTGGTGCATCACGTGGAGCTTCGATTGGTCACGTTAGTCCTGAAGCGGCAGTGGGTGGCCCAATTGCCTTTGTTGAAGAGGGTGACAGTATTTTGATTGATATTGAAAATCACAAATTAGAATTACAAATCAGTGATGAAGAATTCCAAAAGAGAAAAGAAAATTGGAAACCAAAAATAAATGTTGTAGATGGTTATTTAGCTCGTTATCAAGCAATGGTTACTTCCGCAAATCGTGGAGCCATTTTAGAAATCAAAGAAAAATAAGAAGAGGAGAATGCAATGAAAGTTGGATTATTAGGTCATGGTGTCGTAGGTAGTGGTGTTAGAAAAATTATTGATGCGAACGAAACAAACGATACAAAACAGATTGAAGTTGTAAAAATATTAGTGAAAGATGAAAGCGAAATAGCAGATGCAAGGATGACAACAGATGCTTCTTCTATTTTGTGTGATCCAGAAATTGATGTTGTTGTGGAATGTATGGGTGGAATTGAACCTGCACATACTTACGCAATAGAAGCGATGAAACATGGAAAGCATTTTGTAACATCCAACAAAAAGATGTTTGCATCATGCATTCAAGATTTGCATGCATGTGCAACGGAAAATTATGTGAGCTTGCATTATGAAGCGAGTTGTGGTGGTGGAATTCCTTGGATGGCAAATCTAGAACGTTGTGAAAGAATTGATGAGATTGCTTCTTTTAGAGGGATTTTTAATGGAACAACAAATTATATTTTGAATCGTATGTTTTTAGAAAAAAAGAATTTCGATGAAATGTTAAAAGAAGCACAGAAACTTGGGTATGCCGAAAAAGATCCAACAGATGATATTGATGGATATGATGTACGTTTTAAAGTGGCATTGAGCTGTTTGAAAGCTTTTGGTGCTTATGTGAAACCAGAAGATATACCAATGTTTGGCATTCGTTATATTGATTCTGTTGATTTGGATTATTGTAGAGAACATGGTTATGTATTAAAAATGATTGGAAAAGGAAGTGTATTAGAAACAGGAATCCAAGCAAGTGTCATGCCTACTTTCTTAAAACAAGAAGATGTATTTTCTTCCATTCCTTTGAATTTTAACGCTATTGAATCAGATTCTAAAACATTAGGAAAAGCTGTTTATATTGGACAAGGTGCTGGTTCTTTACCAACAGCACACGCAGTCGTGCAAGATATTATTGATATTCTTCATAAAGAAAGTATGGATCTACACATGGAAGAAAAGCATGTCAATAATACAGATGTGAAAGGTATTTATTACATTCGTTCAACAGAATTATCAGCTTTTGAAGATGTAATCAGTGAAAAATTACAAGGTGCTTGTATCACAAAAGAAATTTCATTGAATGAATTATTAAAGAGAATTTCTTCTTCTCATGATCAAACAATATTTGTTGCGGAGGTTATCAAATGATCAAGGTTGCAAAGTTTGGGGGCTCTTCTGTAGCCAACGCAAAACAGTTTGAAAAAGTAAAAAATATTGTAGAAAGTGATCCTGCAAGAAAGTTTATTGTTACTTCAGCTTGTGGGAAAGAGAGTCATGAAGATCATAAAGTTACAGATTTATTGTATTTGATACAGGCACATATCAAGTATGGTGTATCTTATGAAAATATCTTTGAATTAATTGTGAATAAATATGAAAGTATTAAAACAGCTTTAAATTTAACATTAGATCTTGAAAAAGAATTTGAACAAATTCGAAAAATCATCCAACATGGGGAAGCAGAGGATTACCTTGTTTCTCGTGGTGAATATTTAACAGGAAAGTTGTTAGCGGAATATTTAGGTGCACAATTTGTTGATGCACAAGATGTCATTATGTTCAAGTATGATGGAACGATTGACATGCAGAAAACAACAGAGAAACTACAAGAATACGCAAAAGGAAATGAGAAGATTCTTGTTCCTGGTTTTTATGGAGCTTTGCCAAATGGAACAATCAAAGTCATGAGTCGTGGCGGTTCTGATATTACAGGTGCAGTCATTGCGAATATTATTGATGCGGATGTGTATGAAAACTGGACAGATGTATCTGGATTTATGGTTGTGGACCCTAGAATCGTTCCAAATTCAATTTCTATTCCTAGAATTACATATTCTGAATTAAGAGAAATGTGTTATATGGGAGCGAATGTATTACATGATGATTCTGTTTTCCCTGTAAAAGAGAAAAATATTCCAATTAATATTCGTAACACAAATGATCCATCACATCCTGGAACGATGATCATGGAAGATTGTAGTGAAATGGATAAAGTGGATATGCCACATTTGATTACAGGAATTACGGGTAGAAAAAATTATACGGTGATTTCTTTGATGAAGGCTCATTCGAGTGCTGAAATTGGTTTCTTAAGAAAATTATTAACGATATTTGAACGATATAACGTTTCTATTGAAGCAGTTCCAGTAACAGTAGATACGTACAGTATTGTTGTACAGACAAGTTTAATCAATCATTGTTTATATGAAATTCTAGGAGAATTAAGAAAAGAATTGAAACCAGAAGATTTACGTGTTGAAGATCATCAAGCAATGATTGCGGTTGTTGGTAGAGAAATGAAACAACGTTCTGGTATTTCTGGGCAATTGTTAAGCGAATTTGGAAGAAATCATATTAATATTCGTACGATTTCACAATCATCTTATGAATTGACGATTATGATTGGTGTAGAAGATAAAGACTTTGAAAAAGCTATCAAAGCAATCTACGATAAGTTTGTTGTGGAGGAAGAAAAGATATGAAAGTAGGAATTGTTGGAGCTACTGGTGCTGTTGGTCAACAAATGTTGACTTGCATGGAAGAAAGAAAACTTGATGTTGAAGAATTGAGACTGTTTGCTTCAAGCAGGTCACTTGGAAAAAAGTATCTTTTTCAAGGAAAAGAATATGCGGTGCAAGTTGTTGAAGAAGGATGCTTTGATGGTTTGGATTATGTGCTAGGTGCAGTTTCTAATAGTTTAAGTAAACAATATCGACCACTGATTGAAAAAGCTGGTGCAGTCTATATTGATAATAGTTCAGCTTTCCGTATGGAAGATGATGTACCTTTAGTTATTCCACAAATCAATGGAGATGATGCGTTAAAACATCATGGAACGATTGCTAATCCAAACTGTTCTACGATCATAACTTTGATGGCACTCGCTCCAATATCTCAACTATCCAAAATCAAAACGATTCATGCATGTACGTATCAAGCAGTGAGTGGTGCAGGTATGCATGGAATTGAAGAATTAAAAAATCAAATTGAAGCGATTCAACAAAATCAAGAAGTAGCAGTTGATATATTCCCTGCCCAAATTGCTTACAATGTCATTGCGAATATTGGCTCAACTTTAGAAAATGGTTATACAACAGAAGAAATGAAAATGCAGAATGAAGGCAGAAAGATTCTACATTTACCAGAATTACTTGTCACATGTACATGTGTACGTGTTCCGGTATATCGCTCTCATTCGATTTCTGCATCCTTTGTAACAGAAGAACATATCTCTGTATCACAAGCAAAAGAAGCAATTTCAAAGTTTGATGGTACGGTTTTATATGATGGTGTACCTACACCACTCATGACAAGTGATCAAGATCTTGTTTATGTTGGAAGAATCCGTGAAGATTTAACAAATGAGAATGGAATTACACTTTGGTGTTGTGGGGATCAGATTCGTAAAGGTGCAGCAACCAACGCAGTTGAAATAATGGAGTATTTGCAATCTCATAATGTGTTACAATAATAACACTAGGAGGAACTGATATGTCTCGTAAATCAATTATTACTGCAGGCATGCTTGCATTAGCGACTGTTGGAACAGCTGCAGCTGTATATTTATTAAAAAAGAAAGATGATGATCAGGAAGAAGAAATTCATTTCATCAAGATTGATGATGGTGAAGAAACAGAAGAAGAACCTGTAAAAACATATTCTGCTGAAGGAAAAAGTGAAGAAGTACAAGAAATTGCGGCAGTATATCCATATCTTGATCCAGATTTTATTGAAAAGATCTTAAATAAAAATGATGAATTTAATACAAGTTATGAAGACGATGTATTAGTTACGGTTCAACATCGCGTAAAGTTTTATCATGAAGAAGAAAGAAAAGCTTTCATTGAAATTATGGAATTAAGTGGTTATGATACTGCAGTGAAAGAAGATACAGTGCTTGCATCTCGTAAATTCTTTACACAATCAGGTGCAATTATTTCTGATATCTTAAATGTTGCGAATCAAACACGTGCCCTACAAGGAATATACGAAGATTACGACATTCAATAAGGATTGTACACAGTTCGTTAGGAATTGTGTCTTTTCTTTTGGTAGAATAGTAAACAACAGAGGTAAATTTGAATGGAAAATAAAGAAATCGAAAAAAAACCAACAAAAAAAAGTGATTATATGAAATTGATTTTTTTGATTGCGGCAGTATTTGTAGTCATTTATATGGTTTTTGGAAAAGGAAAACAAGATAGTGATTCTTGTATTGTTGTTTCACAATCACCATTTGGACAATCCCAAGCGCAAGTTTGGACGGATTTGGATTCTAAATTACAGGCAAAAGGAATTGCAGGATTTGATTTAGAAGTCCCTACAGAATTAACAGAGAAATATACAGACGTATCTTATCGAGTATTCTCTTATCAAATATCTGAAGTGACTTTTAAAGATGAAAATGGAGATGATATTATTCGCATTGATAAAGCGAAATATTGCGGAAAAGATATTTTGAACACAGATGATAATATTTATTCTGTCATTAATAAAGTAGAAATTGATGGTAAAGAAGTAAAAGAACGTGGTGATGGTCAAAAGTTTACGGCAATTTCTTGGGTGGATGGTGATTTTTCTTATGGGATTACAGCGTACCAAGGTGGAATTGATGCGGAAACTGTAGAAAAATATATTTCTGAAATTGAATAATTTTTTTGGAATTCTTCAAAAACTTGTGAATATAAGTAATGAAGGAGAAAATTACTGATATGAAA
>CAVJMM010000072.1:0-9305 GCA_963650865.1 Eubacterium sp. AM49-13BH
GGACTGAAAATTTCTAATCGATCATCATACAATGAGACACGGATATGATCGCCCATTATAGAATAATTTCTATGAGTTAAACTATTTACAATTCCTTCAAACCATGCGAATTCAGGATATTCAGGAATGATTTTGAAATTTCCATTATCATCAAGATATTGAAATTCGCGTAATTGCAAATTTATAGTTTTTTTAATATCTTCTATTATTTTTGGAATTGCACATTCGTAATTGATTTCTTTTATAACATTTAACCTCTGACCTGTTTCAAATTTGTTCCCGTCAAATTTAAGAATACGTAAACGAGCATTTGGTAAGAATTTAGTAGGGAATTTAGCGAAAAGCAGTATTCCAGCATTTGTTAAATGACCTTTTTTCATTAATCCTCGTGCGTCTAGAATTTCTTCATAAGATAAAGAGGTTCCTAATTTATCTTTATATTTCTTAAGTAATTCCAAATCAACATCATCTATGCTTGAATCTTCAACGATAATATCTTCAAATATTCGCTCACCTTTATCATATTCGAGTTGAGTCACTTGTTCATGGTTCAGTAATTTTGATTTGTCACCTACTCGAAGATATACTTTATCATCTATTGTTTTAATTACGGAATTATCACTAGGTTCAATGAAAAGTAATAATATAGAATCTTCTTTAGAGTTAATCACTATTTTTCTGATTTCATGAGTAACGTTTATTTTTCCTTTGCATAATGAAAATGGAACTTCTAAAAAATCGTTGATTGATTTAGAAAAATTGTTATTAAAACCAGTTATTGTTCCATCATCTTCAATTCCGATAACAAGAACACCTCCATTAGCATTTGCAAAAGCAACCAAATGTCTTGCGATATCACTCGGTTTGATTCTTGCGCTTTTTCTATCTAAATATTGTCCTTCTTCTTCTGTTGTTAAATATTCTACTGTTAGAATTTCAGGTAGCATCATTAACACCCTCTTTACACTTTCTTTGATATTTTATCATTTTGGATATGTTAAATTCCACTGCGTTCTACTCCGTTTTACTCCGTTCTACTCCGTTTTACTCCGTTCTACTCCGTTTTACTCCGTTCTACTCCGTTTTACTCCGTTCTACTCCGTTTTACTCCGTTCTACTCCGTTTTACTCCGTTCTACTCCGTTTTACTCCGTGTCTATTCAATGTTTATAAATGTGTTATTCAATTCGTTAATTGCTTGTTCATAAAAACTGTATAAGAAAAGCTATTCATCATAAACAATCGATTTGTCACACCATCTAAACATTGTTAAAACACCCTTGATGGCAATTATAATTCCAATATCATTAGATATTGTTGGAAATTTCTTTCCTATAAAAGAATACGTAGCATTATTCGTTATCAAAATTACAATGAGTAGAGATTTTTTGCTTAAAAGAAGTTTTTTCTTACCATTGCTGAATAGTTATCGTATTGCTTAAATCCATAGCGCGCATAAAATGGAATTGTTTTAGGATCAGATGGAATCACCTTAACATACAACAAATTATCGTATGATTGCATGATTTGTTTCATTAATTCATCGCCAATATGTTGTCCTTGATAAGCAGGATCAACTAATAAATAGTGCAAGAATGCGACAGTTTCACCATCATCTAGTGAACGTACTAATCCGATTAATTTATCACCATCCCATGCAGAAATTACTTGAGATGAATTTTTCATAGCTCTAAAAAGTTTATCAGGATAATTTCCTGATTCCCAATGAACAGATAAAAACAGTCTTTGTAATTCAGTGGAAGAAAATTCTTTTGTATGTTTGTATTCGATTGACATAAAATACCTCCTGAAATTCTAGTAGAATTACAAACATTTTATGCATTTTGAAATTGTTTTCAACTGAAAATTCTTAGAAAATAGAAAGCTGGATTTGTGAGGTGAAGTTTGTTGGAACATAAGTAGATAAGGTTATAGGTAGACAGTTGTTAATACATCTCTCTTTGGAATATAATCCAAGGTGGAAAAATTGAAAATGAATATTTTGGAGAACAATGAAATATATGAATAAAAAACAAAAGTGGTTGGTTCCAGTTGTAATATGGATGGTATTTGAAGTTGTTGCGGTAACACTTTGGATTGTGAAGAATAATCTTTTTTATCTTTTGAACTTTAGTTATATTGGATCATCTATAACGCTAGGACTTTTGTTGTTTCAATCTAACTATAAATATGCTAGAAGAATTGTTCAGCTTTTCGTTGGACTGTATATGTTGATTTATCTTGGATTGATTTGCCAAGAAAATATGCAAATAGAAGGATTTTGGTATTATCTATTTATTGGAACATTTGAAGCCGCAACGATTCATTATGCGGTGGCAAAAATATTTGGACCGCTTGTGTTTGGGAGAGGCTGGTGTGGATATGCTTGTTGGACTGCAATGATATTAGACTTTTTACCATATAAAGTTCCTAGTACACCAAGAAAGAAGCTTGGATTTATTCGTTACATTACTTTCGTATTATCATTTATTTTTGTGACTGCACTTTTCTTGTGCCATGTAAAAAACATAGAAAGAATCATGTTCATTGCTTTTATTATTGGAAATATATTGTATTACGTGGTTGGTATTGTTTTAGCTTTTCTATTGAAAGATAATCGTGCATTCTGTAAATATATTTGCCCAATCACCGTTTTTCTCAAACCGATGAGTTACTTTTCAATGCTACAAATCAAGTGTGATAAGAACAAATGCGTTTCCTGTGAGAAATGTAAAAGTGTATGTCCAATGGATGTAGATATAACAGATCCTTCTAGAAAACGAAAGAATGGAACAGAATGTATTTTATGTATGGAATGTGTCAAAGTTTGTCCGAAAAAAGCTTTATGAGAAAAAAAGCTGCACATCAAAGTTGATGGTACTATCGACTTTGACATACAGCATACTGTAAGAAAGTGATTAGTTAAAATGTTTATTTTTTGTCTTCTTTGATTTGGAAAGATAATATAAATCCAATGAGTGCTAAAACAAGTGTGAATATAAATGCATAATGAACACCATTCACGAATGCATCTTGTGTATTAGAACCTACATAAGCAGCTTTTCCAATGCCTAATAAACTTGTAGAAACGGCAGTGCTAATAGCACCAAATACTTGTTGCATCATATTTTGAATTGTTGATCCATCTGTGGATAGATTGCTAGGTAACGCATTTAATCCAAAAGATTGGCAAGGTGACATTGCTAATGGAACACCAATCATAACAATGATGTGACAAACAATCACATAGATGGCGGAAGATGATTTTGTTACTTGTAAGAATAGGATTACACCAATGACAGATAAGAATAATCCTAATTTTCCAAGGAATTTCGCTCCCATTTTGTCATAGAATTTACCAGCAGATAAACTAAATAACGTATTGATTACACCACCTGGTAACATCAAAAGTCCAGCTACGGTTACAGAATATCCAAGTCCATTTTGTAAATATTGAGGCAAAATGTACATTGCTGATAAAGTGATGCCAAAATTTAGCATGATCAATATTGTTCCAGTACGGAAATTGCTTGTTTTAAATGCATTCAAATTTAATCTTTAGAAACTGAACTAAATACTAAACTATTTAATCGTTCTAAACACCATGTGGAATTAAGTGAAGATGGAAAATCATTTATTACAGATGCCAAAAGCATTGTTTCTATTTCGGATAGAGCGATTCAAAAATTTAATCAAAGAAAAGAATATGAAATCCAATCTCTTTCCATTGCATGTGCAGGCTTATGTCATAACAATATCTTATTACCTACTTTAAAAGCATTGAAGAAAAGATATCCATCTTTACATCCAACTTTATTGACTGTACCAGTTCCACATGCATTAAAGAAGATAGAAGAAGGAACATTAGATCTTGTTTTAGCTGCAAAAATGTCAAAAGATAAAGTGAAAAATTGTGCCTATAAAGAAATCACAAAAGTAGATCTTGTTTGTGTATGCAATGAATCCTTTCATTTAAATGAAAAGAATTTGATTTCTTTAGAAGATTTAGAAAAGTATCCATTGATTCTATTTCATCCAATTGATATCTCAGAATCAATATTATCAAATGAGAATCAAATCAATCGAACAACAAATGAAATCTATTATTGTGATTATCCAAGTGAAGCTTTAATGCTTGCGTTAAGTGGAATGGGAATTGCGATTATGCCGGAAATATTAATTCTTGATTCTATTTCAATTAATAGAAAAGCTTTAGCTGTTGATACAAAAGTATCTTATGGAATTTATCATCATCCAAAGAATCATTCCGATATTCTACAAGATTTTTTAGATGTAGCAAGAAAGACACTAAATGAAAAAGTCAAAGACTAATTTATGTGATATACAAGAACACACCTTTAGCAATTTCTTCTCCTCACTGCAAGGTATTTTTCTATGTGTATTTACAAAAAATTCAAAAAAATCTAATTTTATTCAAAATATAACCGTTAAATAACCTTGCATTCATATAATACAGATACTCAAAGAGAGTGGAGGCATAGGGACTCAAAAATCTCTCTTAAAGATTAACGGAAGGAGACGTTATATGGGTACAATGAATAAGTTTACAAAGCTTGTATTATCATTACTAATGATGATTACATGCATCAATCTTTCATCTGTTCGTGCTGAAGATACAGGAACAGCTTCTACACCTGAAGGTGAAACAATTTCACAACAACAAGAAGAAGTTTTACCGGAAGGAACAGTAGTTGATTCTTACAATACTTCAGAAGAAACAACAGAAGAAGGAACTGAACAAGAAGAATCAGAGCAAAAGGAAGATACTTTGGAAGGTAATGAAGAAGATACTCCTGCAGATACTCCTGCAGATACACCTGCAGAAAATGTAGTTGAAACTTCTGGTGAAGTAAAGAATGAAGAAGAAACTACAGTTGAAGATACTTCTGAGGATTATGAAAATTTTGGCTCTACAGACAATGATGAAACAGAAGGATATTTAACTGATTCTTATGATGCTACAAATGATAATGATGCTAATATTGCGACAGCAGATTTATATGATGCAGAAGTCGCTGCAAATACAGGAAATACAGCAACATTTACAGCATCAATTACAAATGCAGAAATGGCATACTTTGCTTGGCATGAAGAAAAGGATACTTATAGTATTTCAAAAGATTCTTTAAATTCAATTGAAAGTGGAGAATTTAGTATTGAGAATTTTACTACACGCTCAAAGGCTGGATATGTAGTTTTCTTTGTGAAAACAGATTCGACACATTTAGTTACTGGTTTAGGTGCAGGTGGTAATGGAGATGTTTATCCTTTAAGTACGGATTGCAGAGAATGGGAAAATATTGCTGATTATCCTGGATTAGCTAATGTAGTTAAAGTTGCTAAAGAAAATGGTTATGAAGTTGCTTTCGGATATAGAGCTGAAAAAAATAAAACAAGGGATAATACAGAATTCACAATTGTTGGTCAACAACCACAAGCTACAGTTTCTGCAACAACAGAAGCTGTAGGTGTTAAACCTAATGATAATGTTACATTTAATGTAACAATTACTCCTGAAGTTATTAAGGATACAGACGGAAGTGTTATTGCTGAACCATTTACTTCAGATGATAAGTTGCCTGTTAAAGTGACTTCTGCAACAATCAATGGAACATCAGTTACAATTAGCAACTTAGAAAAACAAACTGACGGTTCATATAAAGGTTCTGTAAACTACACTGTAACAGAAGCTGATTGTGAAAAAGGAAGTGTAAAACTAACTGTACAAACATCTACAGACTATCGTGCAGCAGTAGCTGCTAAAGGCCAAGGTGGCACTTTATATACTTATTCCACAATTACTGGTTCTGATGAAGCTGATTGTTCAATTGCTGAAAAGAGCAATGTTACATATGTATTCGAATCTGCAACAAAAGGTAAGGAATTACCTTCAGATGTAACAGCATATTTACCAAGTGAATCAAAAAAATATTATGTTGGTGATACAGTAAAAGCATTAGATGTTCAAATGACGAGAGTTGATATTGATACAACTACTGAACATGGCTATTGGACATTTGAGGGATGGGATAAGACATCTGCTGAAATGACAGAAAATGGTGTGACATTTACTGGTAAATGGGAATATGTAGAAAAGAAAGGTACTGCTGGATATTATTTATCCTTGAAGGATGCTAAATGGACTACAACACCAAAAGGTATCTCTGCTGTAACAGATGGTAATAAGACAAAGTATTACTACGACAAGAAATTTGCTAAGAATGATACATTTATAGTTGTAAGTGAAATTCCAACAGCAGATGGTTACCAATTTATTGGATGGTTAGATAAAGAACGAGGCAGTAAAGCTGCAGAGATTATCAATGCAGGTAAAGAAGTAACTTATATCTATAATGATGATACATATACATTAGATGCTTTGTGGGCTAATATTGCTGTAACAAATTACGAAGGTACATATGATGGACAATCTCATACAATTAGCTATGAAAGAGTTGCTATCAATGAAGGTACACAGTTAGCAGAAAAATATAAGAAACAAGCTAAAGCTTTAATTACTGAAGGTACATTGATGTACTCTACAGATAATAAAAACTGGTCTAAAACAAAACCTACATTTACAGATGCTGGAACATATACAGTGTATGTAAAAGAAGATGTAGAATTGGGTGACAAAACTGTTACTTTGGTTGGTCAAGGAACAGTAGTTATAAATAAACGTAACGTAACACTTACAAGTGGAAGTGACTCAAAGCCATATGATGGTACAGCATTAACAAATTCAAATGTTACAGTAAGTGGAGATGGATTTGTAACTGGTGAAGGTGCTACTTATAGCGTTACAGGTACTATAACAGATGCTGGATCTGTATCAAATGCATTTACTTATGCATTAAATAATGGAACTTCAGAGAGAAATTATACTATCACAACTACTCCAGGAACTTTAACAGTAGCTCCTGTAACAGATAAAGTAACAGTTACTATTACAGGTAATAATGATGAAAAGACATATAACGGAACAGTTCAATCTGTACAAAGATATGCAAGTAGTTCTTCATCAAACTTATACACAGCAAGTGATTTTGCATATCAAAAGAGAGATATCCCTACAGCTTCAGGACAAGATGTTGGAACATATCCTATGGGATTGAGCGAAGATGATTTTGTGAACACTTCTAAAAACTTTACAAATGTAGAATTTAAAGTTACAGATGGTTATATCAAAATTACTCCTGCAACATTAACAGTAAAAACTGAAAGTGCTGAAAAGGTATACGATGGAACACCATTAACAGCTACAGGATCTATTTCTGGATTTGTAGAAGTAAATGGAGTTAAGGAATGGGCTAATTTCCAAATGACTGGAAGCCAAACAGCTAAAGGTTCAAGTTCAAACTCTTATAAAATTACTTTCTCTGATAAAGAAGTAACAGGTAATACAACAACTGCTACGACAAATAGTAATGAATCTGATATTGCATTAACTAGTGATGGAGGCCCAACAGCAAAATCCACTAACTACACTATTAGTGCAACAGTAGGTACATTAACTGTAACTGAACAAAGTCTAAATCCTAAGAAAGATGATGGAACTGATGATCCAGCATATAAGGGTGTAAAGATTGGAACACTAGAAAATGTAGTTTATAACGGTAAATCTCAAACACAAACACCAAGTGTTACAGATAAGGATGGAAATGTATTAGCTGGTACAGATTACACAGTGTCTTATAGTAATGACACAACTAATGTTGGAACTGTAACTGTAACAGTGACAGGTAAAGGAAACTACAAAGGTAGTGTTGAAAGAACATATCAAATTACAAAGGCTCCATTAACAGTAGTTACATTAGGTGATGAAAAAGTTTATGATGGTACAGCTTTAACAAAGAAAGATGGTTATACATTCTCTGGACTTGTTAATGGTGAAACAGCAGGTTTCGAAGTAACAGGAACACAAACAAAAGTTGGTCAATCAAGTAATACTTATAACATTACTTGGAAAGCAACAGGTAATAGCTATACAGCTGTTTCTAGTAACTATGAAGTTAAATCTGAAACATTAGGTACATTAGTTGTTAAAGAAAGTGAACAAGAAATCGTTGTAACAACAACAGGTGGAACATTCACATATGATGGTCAAGCACATGGTGCAACAGTTTCAGTAGGTACTCTTCCAACTGGATACACATTAGTAACAGCTACATCAAGTGCATCCCCAACAGATGTAACAACATCTGCTGTAAAAGCTACATGCGATAACTTAGTTATTAAGAATGCTGATAATGAAGATGTTACTACTAAGTTGAAGATTACTAAAGTCGATGGAAGTATCACAGTTAACCCAGCTACAGTAACAGTAACAACTCCATCAGCTAGCAAGACTTATGATGGTACAGCATTAACAGCTGAAGGAACAATTAATGGATTTGTAAATGGTGAAACAGCTACATTTACAACTACAGGTAGCCAAACAGATGCTGGTTCTAGTTCAAATACTTACTCATTAGTTTGGAACGGTACAGCTAAACAAAGTAACTATACTGTTTCTGAAACATTAGGTACATTAACTGTAATTGGTAAGGATATTACTCCTGATGAAACACCAGATCAATCTAAGAGTGGTATTACAGTAAATGATCCTTCTAATCATGAATATGATGCAAATGAACATAAGGAAACATTAACAGTAACAGATACTAAGACTGGTAAAGATTTAGTTGAAGGTACAGATTATGATGTAACTTATAGCACAACAGACTTTACAAATGTTGGTACAATTACAATCACGGTAACAGGTAAAGGTAACTACACAGGTTCTTTCACAAAGACATATGAAATTACTCGTAAAGCAGTTACAGTAACAGCTAACAACAATGGTAAAATTTATGGAAGTGCTGATCCAACATTATATGCAACAAAGAATGGTGTTATTAAAGGTGAAGAATCTTTGATCAAGTACAACATTTCTAGAGAAGTAGGTGAAGAAGTTGGAAACTATGCAATCACAGTGAGTGGTGCAGAAGTTCAAGGTAACTACACAGTATCTTATCAAAATGGCACATTCACAATCGTATCTAAATCTATCACTCCTGATACACCAGATACAAAACCAGAAGATAAGACAGGAATCACAAGTAAAGATCCAGAAGATGTAATTTATAATGGTGAATCTCAACAACAAAAACCTGAAATCAAGGATGAAACAACAGGTAAGACATTAGTTGAAGGTGAAGATTATGACATTACATATTCTGAAGATACAACAAATGCAGGACAAGTAACTGTAACAATTACAGGTAAAGGAAACTATACAGGTTC
>CAVJMM010000073.1:0-6795 GCA_963650865.1 Eubacterium sp. AM49-13BH
GATGAAGCAAGAAGCTCAGACCTCTAAGCGTAAGCGTAGGTCGTGAGTAGTTCACTGATTGGCCGGTTCTAATGAATCGGTTTTTATATGAAAAGGAGAAGATCATTGATCTTCTCCAAAGTGATTGATATCTACATCTAATGGTTCATCTAATTTATCTGATACATATTTTCCTGACTTTTTGCGTTGTTTAACGCATTCAGTCAGAATATATTCAATTTGACCATTGATACTTCTAAAGTCATCTTCTGCCCAAGAAGCGAGATCATTGTATAGTTTATTGGATATTCTAAGTGGAACTTGTTTCTTTTCCATTAATACAATGATCCTGAATTTACAATTGGTTGTGCATCTTTATTTCCACATAGAACAACTAATAAATTAGATACCATTTGTGCTTTTCTTTCTTCATCTAAATCAACAACATCATTTTCTTTTAAACGTTCTAATGCCATTTCTACCATACCTACAGCACCATCAACAATCATCTTTCTTGCGTCAATGATTGCGGTTGCTTGTTGTCTTTGTAACATGACTGATGCGATTTCTGGTGCATAAGCTAAATAAGTGATTCTAGCATCTACAATTTCCAATCCAGCATCTTTTACTTTTTCTTGAATTTCTTCTTTGATACGTTTTGCGACGATTTCACTGGATCCTCTTAAAGAACCATCATCCGCAACACCATCTCCAGTTGTATCAACATTTTTCGCTACATCATATGGATAAATGCGAACAACATTTCTTAATGCACTATCACATTGTAAGCTTAAATATTCTTTATAGTTATCTACATTAAATACTGCTTTGTATGTATCATTGACTTTCCAAATAACCGCAATGCCAATTTCAACTGGATTTCCTAAACAATCATTGATCTTTTGAACTGCATTATTTAAAGTCATCATTTTTAATGAAATTTTATTAGATGTAATTTCTACACTTCCTGCTTCTAATGGTTTCTTTTTTACATCACCACTTTGAGATAATGTTGTTTTTGCGGCAGGGTTAATAGATGTACAAAATGGATTCACGAAATAAAATCCTTCGCCCTTTAATGTACCAATGTATTTTCCGAATAAAGTTAAGACCAACGCTTCTTGTGGTTTTAATACCTTTAATCCTGGGAACAGAAAACAATCTAATGTAAAGATAATACAAGAAGCAATACATAATGGACCGATATCATAAATAATTGAATAAGTAAATAATCCAACGGATCCTAGTAAAACAAGGATGATTGCGATAAGTGCAAGCATTCCATTTCTTTTTTTGTTTAAAATAATTTCATTCATAAGAAATCTCCTTTTGATATCAAAATGATATCACTAATATATCAAACGTCAATAGGTGATAAATGAAAACTTTTGTATAAAGATAATTATTGCAAACTACGGTATAATAGATATGTTGATTAATGGAGATATGTATGTTGAAAGAATGTAAACATGTTGCGATTATCATGGATGGAAATGGTAGATGGGCAAAAGCACAAGGAAAACCTAGAACTGCTGGTCATTTAGTAGGATCAGATAATGTTCGAACAATTGCGATTGCTGCAAGTGAAATGGGTGTGAAATATTTAACGCTTTATGCTTTTTCTACAGAGAATTGGAAAAGAAGTAAAGATGAAGTAGGTTATATCATGAAATTACCTGCAATCTTTTTTAAGAAGTATATGCAAGAATTTTTAGACCGAGGATATAAGATGAATATCATTGGTGAATTGGATATGCTTCCTAAAGCTACACAAAAGGTATTATATGATGCAATGGAAGAAAGTAAGAATAATACTGGTTTGAATTTGAATATTTGTTTGAATTATGGCTCACAACGAGAGATCTTATTAGCTGCTAGAAACTATGCGAAAGATGTTTTAGAAGGAAAAGCGGATCTTGATTTAGATGAAGCAGGTTTTGAAAAATATTTAATGACAAAAGATTTTCCACCAGTTGATTTATTGATTCGCACAAGTGGAGAAGAAAGAATTTCTAATTATTTATTATGGCAAATTGCTTATGCTGAGTTAGAATTCATTCCTGAATCTTGGCCTGAATTTACACCAGATGTATTTCAGAGATGTTTAGAAGAATATACAAAACGTGATAGAAGATTTGGAGGGGTAACAAATGAATGAGAAGATGAAAATAAAAACCATTGCGGCAATTGTCATTATCGCAATTGTCATTCCACCATTATGTTTTGGTGGTTGGCTTTTGAAAGTTTTAGAAATATTGATTGCCTTAGGTGCAGCTTATGAAGCAAGTAAACTTGTAACTGGAAAAGTAGATTATATTGGAACAGTTTTATGCTTTCTTTCTGAAATTATGATGATGTTTGTTCCTGGAGAACAATTTTCTGCGGTACTTGCGTTATGGTTAGTGGTTTTGTTTATTGTAGAATTATGCAAAGGAAAAGTTGCGACAGATGGAGTTGTTTATCCATTTGTGATTACGGTTTTAATTGGAATTGCGTTACGTTGTGTTGATCAAGTATATGCGTTAAATTTCTCGGGTGGACTTGTAATGTTATATATTTGTTTAGCATGTTTTATGTGTGATACAGGTGCTTACTTTATTGGTGTCGCAATTGGTAAACATAAAATGATTCCTGCTGTTTCTCCAAATAAAACATGGGAAGGTTCCATTGGAGGATATTTGACAGGACTCCTATCTTCTTTGATTTTTGGATTGTTCTTTTTACAAGAATTTCCTTTGATCTTGATTGTATCAGGTAGTTTATTATTACCATTGGTTGCACAAGTTGGTGACCTATCATTTTCTTCTATTAAAAGAAGATTTGAAATTAAAGACTTTTCAAATTTAATACCTGGTCATGGTGGAATTTTGGATCGTATTGATTCATTGGTATTTTGTTTGATGGTATTCAATGCGTTGATGTTATTAACAGGAGTGATTGGATGAAAAGATTAGTATTATTAGGTGCATCAGGTTCGATTGGTGTACAAACAATTGATATCATTCAACAACATCCAGATTTATTTGAATTGGTTTCTTTTGGAGTAGGAAAAAATATTGATAAGGCAAAAGAATATTTATCTTTGTTTCCAAACATTCAAACAATTTCTGTGCAATTAGAAGAAGATGCTATTGCGTTACAAAAAGAATATCCAAATAAAACGATCTTATTTGGTGAAAAAGGAATGGAAGAAATCGTATCCAAAGAGAACTATGATGTATTAGTGAATGCACTGGTTGGTTTTGCGGGTTTTCTACCAACATTAAAAGCTATCGAATCACATCATAACGTTGCGTTAGCGAATAAAGAAACGTTAGTTTGTGGTGGAGAACTCATTAATCGTGCGTTAAAAGAATATCATTGTGAATTATATCCAATTGATTCTGAGCATTCCGCAATTTGGCAATCTTTAAGAGGAAATAAAAAAGATCAAGTGAAACGTTTATTGATTACTTGTTCAGGTGGTTCCTTCAGAAATAAGACAAGAGAAGAACTAAAAGATGTAACAGTTGAACAAGCTTTAGCACACCCAAACTGGTCGATGGGTTCTAAGATTACAATTGATTCTGCAACGTTAATGAACAAAGGATTTGAAGTGATTGAAGCACATTGGTTGTTTGATATTCCATATGAGAATATCTCGGTTTTAATGCATCCAGAAAGTGTTGTGCATAGTGCAGTGGAATATGTAGATCACAGTGTGATTGCGCAACTTGGTGCACCAGATATGCGTTTACCAATTCAATATGCTTTAACATATCCTAATCGTTATGCATATCAATTAGATACACCATTAGATTTAACAAAATTAGGTACATTACATTTTGATGCACCAGATACAAATCGTTTTCCTTTATTAGCTTTAGCGTTTGAATGTGGGAAAAAAGGTGGTAACTTAAATGCAGTGATGAATGCCGCAAATGAAGTTGCGAATGCTGCATTTAGAAATCATGAAATACCATTTCTAAAGATTGAAGAAATTGTAACGAGTGCAGTGCATCATGTACCATTTCAACAATTAAATACAGTACAAGATGTGATTGATGCAGATCAATGGGGTAGGGAATATGCATTGAACATGATTAAAGGAGTACAAGCATGACAATTATTTATTTCTTACTTTTATTAAGTGCAATCATTTTGATTCATGAAGCTGGGCATTTGGTAGCCGCCAAAATATTTGGTGTTTATTGTTATGAATATTCATTTGGTATGGGACCAGTGTTATTCAAAAAACAAGGAAAAGAAACACAATATTCTTTACGTTGTTTACCAATTGGTGGATTTGTTGCGATGGCAGGGGAAACGGATGGAGATGAAGCTTATCCAGATGTCGTTGTTCCTAAAGGAAGAAGATTAACAGAAAAGAAGCCATGGCAAAAAATCATTATTATGTTAGCTGGTGTATTCATGAACTTTGTATTGGCTTTTCTCATTTTTTCATTAGTTATTTTACACAATGGAACATTTGCGGAAAGTCCAAAAGCAGTGGTCGCACAAGTTGTAGAAAATTCACCAGCAGAAAAAGCAGGTTTTCAACAAGGCGATAAGATCATCCAAGTTACAAAAGAAGATGGATCTTCTATCAAACCAGATACTTATTTAGATATGCAAGCTTTTTCAAGTGGTTATAGTGGTGAAGAAACATACATTGTTGAACGTGATGGGGAACAATTAACGATTTCTGTAACACCTGAATACAATGAAGAGTCAGAGAGTTATTTGATTGGAATACAAGGGGGAAGTGCGGAATATGTGGATGTTAATTTCTTGAATTGTTGGAAGTTTGGTATAGAAGAAATGGTATCCATTACTAGATTAATGGTATCTACAATTAAGGGATTAATATTCCATGGAGCAGGTGTGAATCAATTGAGTGGACCAATTGGTATTTATCAAGCAACAGAAACGTATGCTTCTTATGGTTTATCTACATATTTATTATTGATTGCACAATTATCATTGAATGTAGGAATCTTTAATTTATTACCACTTCCTGTATTAGATGGTGGACAGGTTGTTATTACAATACTAGAATGGATTACAGGAAAACAATTTAACAATAAAGTGAAAACAGGCATTATGATTGCTTGTTGGGTATTGTTAATTGGACTAATGGTATTTGTAACGTGGAATGATATCGCACGTTTAATAGGAGGATAAAAAGATGTCAACAATATTAGTAACTGGTGGAACAGGATATATTGGTTCTCACACATGTGTGGCTTTGATTCAAGCAGGATATGATGTAGTTGTATTAGATAATTTATATAATTCTAATAAAGTCGTACTAGATCGTATTGAAAAGATTACTGGTACAAAACCTAAGTTTTATGAAACGGATATTTTAGATAGAGCAGGTTTAGATAAAGTATTTGAAGAAAATAAAATTGATGCAGTGATTCACTTTGCGGGATATAAAGCAGTAGGTGAATCTGTACAAAAACCTTTAACATATTATGAAAATAATATTTCTGGTTCTGTTAATTTATATCAAGCAATGAAGAAAGCAGGATGTAAAACAATTGTTTTCTCTTCTAGTGCAACAGTTTATGGTGATCCAGAGAAATGTCCAATCACAGAAGATTCTAAAGTTGGTGGAACAACAAATCCTTATGGAACTAGTAAACTCATGAATGAAAGAATCTTAGAAGATGTAAGTAAGAGTGATGATGAATGGAGTGTCATGTTACTAAGATACTTCAATCCGATTGGCGCACATAAGAGTGGTTTATTAGGTGAAGTGCCAAATGGTATTCCAAATAATCTAGTTCCTTATATTGCACGTGTCGCAAATGGACAACTCGAATATTTAAGAGTATTCGGTAATGATTATCCAACACCAGATGGAACAGGTGTAAGAGATTATATCCATGTATGTGATTTAGCAGATGGACATATTGGTGCAGTAAAATATGCATTAGAACACAAAGGTGTGGAACATGTGAATCTAGGAACAGGAAAAGGCTATAGCGTATTAGATGTATTACATGCCTATGAAAAAGCATGTGGTAAAGAATTACCTTATAAAATCTTAGAAAGAAGAGCAGGAGATATCGCAGAATGTTATGCAGACCCTTCTAAAGCAAAGAAGTTATTTGGTTGGCAAGCAAAGTATGACATTGATGAAATGTGCGAAGATTCTTGGAACTTTACACTCAAAAATCCAGACGGAATTGAATAATACACAAAGAATGGACAATGATCCATTCTTTTTTTATACATTTTTCATAAAAAATCTATCAATTCTTTAAATTATAACCTTACGCTAACCAAGGAAGGGTAGTATTAATATGTTAAATTATGGGAGGGGCGTAGTCTATGAAAATGAAAAAGATTACCAAACTAGTATTATCGTTATTGATGATGCTGACATGTATCAATCTAGTGAATATACATGCGGAAGAGAATGGTGATGAAATTGAAACGACTGATGTAAGTGGAACAAATACTTATACAGTTGAGGTTGGAAATACCATTACAATAAGTGGGTCAAAAGCAGATTGGGGTAGATATTCTTGGACATCTTCTGATGAGAGTGTAGCTACTGTATCAGCTGATACACAGCAAGACAAGTCACAAGCTTTAGTGACTGGATTGAAAGTAGGAACTGCTACAATTACTCATAAATATTGTAAGAGTTATCATCCATTTGAATTTGATCACAATTATATAAGTGAGACATTTACTATTAATGTAGTAGATAGTTCTACGCCTGAAACGGTAAAAGCCTACGTTTATGTAAATGGAACTGGATATTCTGATGAAGCTTTAGAAGTTCTTGGAATTGATAAGAGCACACTTGATGTTAATCAT
>CAVJMM010000073.1:6805-9214 GCA_963650865.1 Eubacterium sp. AM49-13BH
AAATACTTCTTATTTATATGGAAAGAAAAATAAGACTACTCCAGGTTCTGCTCTTATTAATAGCGAAGCAGATTGGGCTTCTTTGCTGTCATCTTTATCCAATATGGATACAACTACATTAAATAATCAGTATGCAGCAAATAAAAATAATCATGTTTCTGATTATTTAAGTCAAGCAATAGGAGATACAAATAAAGGTTGGGGTTCACAATGCACTGCTTTATTCTATTGGCCAAATGATGGTAGAACTTCATATGGATTCGATGATCAAACTGTTCGCTATCATCTAGATTTGAGATTTAATACCAGTGTAATCAATTATGTTACGGGCAATAATGGAATTACTGATGGTTCTGCTAAAGATGGAACAATAGTTGATACAAGGACATATATCAGTGGTTCTACTGCGTTAGAGCCTCGTAATCTAAGGATTCCAGATGGCTATAAACTTGTTGGATATTATACAGATCGAAACATGACTGTTCCTTGGATACCTGGTGAAACTACTGTTACTAAAGGTGCAACTGTTTTTATTAAAATCGCAAAAATGAGCGACGTAGTTATTAACTATGAAGTTGCTAATGAAACTGGAGGAACAGTTTCTAAAGATAATGAGAGTTTTAATCCTGTAACAGGCAAGGCAACAGGTTCTGAAGCAACTGCAAGTGAAGGATATTACTTGGATGGTTGGTATTCTGATGCGGAATGTACAAATAAAGTATCTTCAGATAATAATTTCACGCCTGTAGCTCCTGAAGAAGGTTGGAAAGAAAATACATCTTTTACATATTATGCAAAGTTTATTCCATTAAAAAATGTGACTGTTAATTATTATTGGAATGGAACAAAAACACAAGTTGCTGGTTCAAAAATAATCTCTGATAAAACAGTAGGTGATAAAGTAACTGAAACACCAACAGCTGTTGAAGGTTATACTGCAGTTTCTTCTGAATCTAAGACAATTGAAGTGACAGATGAAGGTGGAACTATTGATTTCTATTATTATAAAAATGTTACTTTGACTGCAAACTCTTCCACAACTGAATATAAATATGATGGAAATGAAAAATCAGTAAGTGGTTATACATGTAGTGAAACATTAGTATCTAATGATGGTGCTGCTGTAGCTTCTGACTTTGGTGGAGAAGAAGTAACGTATCCTACATTTGATGGAGTAACAGCTGGTGCTACAGGTACAGATGCTGGAAAATATGATGCTGTATTCTCTAAAGATGAGAGAGGACAAGTTGATACTTCAGCAAAGTACATTGTTACTAACACTGTAAATGGTGAATTAGTAATTTCTCCAAGAAGTGTAACTTTAACTTCAGCAACTGATTCAAAACAATATGATGGAACTCCATTAACAAATAGTTACGTAGCTGTTAGTGGCGATGGTTTTATTGAAGGACAAGGTGCAACATATACTGTAACTGGAACTCAAACATTAAAGGGATCTAGTGAAAATAGTTTTACGTATTCATTAAATGAAGGAACAAATTCAAAGAACTATACAATTACTCCTGTGAATGGAACATTAACAGTTCTTGATCGTACAGACAAGTTTGTTATAAATGTTAAAGCTAATAGCAATACATCTACTTATGATGGAAAACCACATGAAGCAAACGGTGTAGAAACTTATGAATTTGAATTTAACGGACAAAAATTCACTGTTTCAGGTTTAACAACTGATAATCCTAAACAAACAAATGTTGGAACTTATTCCAATAATATTACTGGAACTGGTGTAGTAAAAGATGTTGCAGGAAATGATGTTACAGACCAATTTACTGTCAATACAGAAAATGGTTCTTTAACAATTTCTCCAGCAACAGTAACAGTAAAGGCTGAAGATAACAGTAAAGTTTATGGAACAAGTGACCCTGAATTAACTGCTAAAGTAACAGGACTATATGGAGATGATTCTGTAGAATACAGTGTAACAAGAGCAGAAGGTGAAGGTGCAGGAAGCTATGAAATCACAGCTATAGGTGAAGAAAGCCAAGGAAACTACAATGTAGTATACGAAAATGGTGCATTCACAATTACATCTAAATCTATTACTCCTGATACACCAGATACAAAACCAGAAGATAAGACAGGAATCACAGTAACAGATCCAACAAGTTATAAGTATGATGGTGATACTCATCAAGAAACATTAACAGTAACAGATACTAAGACAGGTAATGAATTAGTAGCAGGTACTGATTATGAATTGACTTATAACACAGAAGATTTCAAGAATGTCGGTGAAATTACAATTACTGTAACAGGTATTGGTAACTATGAAGGTTCATTCACAAAGACATATGAAATCACAAAGAGAGATATTACATTCACATCTCCATCAGCTAGCAAGACTTATGATGGTTCTGCATTAACAAGTACAGATATTGCAATCAC
>CAVJMM010000074.1:0-8645 GCA_963650865.1 Eubacterium sp. AM49-13BH
AAGTTTGGAACTATCAAGTATTATGAAGACAATGATATTACTAAATGGGAACCACAATTAACCATTTCAAATATTTTAGGAATAAGAACTTTTTGGGACTTGCAACAGAATCAGCAAAAGCATGAAGATGAAGCATGGCAAAAGAAAATGATACAGCTTGAGCTAAGAGTATCACAAATACAGGAATATAAAAATATTGCATTCTTTCATCATCTTTTGTTGAAAAAATAATAAACGATGTTGAAAATTATTGTCTCGAAGAAAACAAAACTGTAACGGTTGTCTTATTTTCCAGGGGAATGGTCGACAGCAGATACGTGAAGTTGGATTTCTCTGAATTTAAGAAAAAAGCAACTTATGATCAGATAAAGACTTATGTATTGGAGCAGACAGGACTTAAGGTTTCATCACTTTATATCGCATAGATTAAGAAGAAGTGTGGATTGGATGTCGGTGAGAACTTCAATTTGGATAAATCAGAGAAGGCGAGACAGCAATAGTGTAGTTTTTTGACAAAATAAAATCCAACAAATATAACTGTATTACAAATAATACAAAAGGAGGGCTGCATTATGACTACAATTTCTTTAAGAGTTAATGATGATGAATCAAAATTAATTCATGATTATGTTTCTGCTAATCAATTAAATATGAGCCACTTTATTCGGAATGCAGTGATGGATAAAATTGAAAGTGATTTTGAACTTGATGAAGAACGTATTTTAGAAGCATTTGAAAAGTCTAAAAAAGAAAATAAATACGAACATACTGAAGTTTGGAAAATGCTTGGTGTTTAGATGTATAAAGTAGAATTTACAATTTTCTTAGGCAGAAAGCCAACGACTTTAGCCGATTGGATGAATGCCTTTTTTTGTTCAAATGAAGGATATGATATGGAATAATTAGAAAATGAAATTACCACAACGGACAAAAAGCTATGAAAAAGCAATTGTGGCAGGGATGAATGATCATCTGGCAAAACCGTTCCAAAAAGAGAAACTCTATGAGATGATGAAGTATTTGTAGAGAATGTTGAATTATTGTTCCAAAGGTAATGTAATTAGATATAATGTTTCTTAAAGAAGAGGTATTCGAATGAAAATTACAGAACTAAGAAAAATGATAAATCATACAAATGATGATTTATTAAAGAAAACAATTGTTGAACTTTATAAACTTATTCCAACAAGTAAAAAAGAACAAGCAGATGCAATGATTGAAAACGTATTAAGTGGAAATACAGAAAAAATTGTTAAACCTGTAGAAAAAGTAGATTATAAAAAGTTGAGTGTAGAAATTAATCGTTTTTTAGAAAATGCATATGCGCAAAACTATTATGCACCAAATAGAGTTATTCCTAAAAAAGATAGACCAAAATGGCGTTTTCTTGTAAAGAGATTCGTAAAGGAATTGGTTCAAGTGTCATTAGATGATGAATTTTATGATGAAGCTGTTGAGTTATTGATGAGACTCTATATCATGATGTGCTATGCATGTAATTATTATTTATTTTCATCGACGGATTCTTTTCAATCAGTCGGAATTTCACAAGCCGAATTTTATTCTTTAATTGCGAATAAATCATTTGAAAAAAGTATTACAATCGATAAGATAAATAATATGATTATTTGTGCTGCAACAGGTGGATTAAGTAGAATGTCTTTACATGAAGAACAAGAAATCATTCTTCTTTCACTTTTAAATACAGAAGATTCACTTCGTTTAGCAGTCAACAAAGCAAAAGAATTTGTTGCCAATACAAGTGCCAAATTAGAAAAAGAAGGAGACGGTTATCGTAATCGATACTTTGTTGAAAGAGATCAAAATCAATTTTGTAAAATCGTTTTAATGGCTGAAATTAAATTACAAGAATTTGATGAAGGCATTACATATTATTTTGATAATGTAAAAGAACGCGATAAAGAAGTTGTACTTTATACAGCACTCGATACGATTCGTATGTTTACAGATGACAATGATTTGTGGATCAAATGTTATGAATATGGTGTGAAGAAAAGAAAAATTAAACCTAGAGATTCTTTGAAAGCAGATTATCAAGAAATACTAAAAAACAATCAATCTTTTAATCTCTAATTGTTTTTTGAGTTATTCATTGCATTATAACGAATCATCTTTGAGGTTTATAAAATGGGATATTCTATGGATCAAGAAAAGGACATGATGTCCTTTTCTTGTGAATTCATTGTCAAGGTTTTATGAAAGATGATAATATATTAGCTAATAAATAGGTGCAGATATGATGGTTGAATTATCAGATGAAAATAAAGCATTGATTCAAGAATTATCGGATGAGAAAACGATTGGAATTATCGGTTGTTATTGCGAAGATGGTTTTCCTATCTATTACGCAAATGAAACGTTTGTGAAAATGCTTGGTTATGATAATGTTAATGATTTTATTGACGGAATCAATGGTAAAGTGAGTAATATCATTCATCCGGAAGACGTTGAAAAATTGAATTCTGATTTAAATCATGGGAACTATGTAGAAGGAATGTCTTTTCAATCTATTTTTCGTATGTTTAAAAAAGATGGTAGTTATTTTTGGACGATTGATCGAGGTAAAGTGATACGAACTGAAGATGGTCATTTAGCGATCCTTAGTATTTGTAATGACATGATAAGATTTGTTGATCGAAAAATGGAATTAGAACAACAAAATGTTTTATCGAAAGTAATATTCAACCAAATGCCTAGTGCTTATCATCAATGTTCTACGGATGAAGGCTTTCCATTTGTTTTTATGAGTGATCGTTTTCTTGAAATGCTTGGTTGGACGAGAAAAGAAATCGAAACAAAATTCCATAATCGCTTTATTGAAATGTTACATCCAGATGATGTAAATGTTATGGACCGTTTTTTACATGATATTAAGAATAATTATGGAACGTATAAAATAGCGGATGCAATCTATCGTTTACAAGGAAAAAAAGGTTACTTGTGGGTGAGTGATGCGACAAGCTTAGTAAAAGTTAGGGATAAAACTTTTTATCAAGGTACTCTAACAGATATAACAAACTTTGTAATTCAGAAAGAAAATAGAGAGAAACAGTTAAAACAGGCGAATCAAGAATTAAAAGAAATCCAAAGTATTATTTCTGCTTCTGACATGGGAACTTGGCAAATTGAATTTATCAATGGTAAAAAACCAACATTATTAGCAGATGAAAGAATGCTTGAGTTACTTGGCTTGAAAGATAAAAAGTGTACACCTGAAGAAATATACGATGCTTGGTTTTCTAATATCGTTCCTGAATCTGTACCAACGGTATTAAAATCAGTAGATGCGATGAAGAATGGCAATAAGGATGAAAATACTTATTTATGGAATCATCCTACTTTAGGGCAAAGATATGTTCGTTGTGGTGGTACTGCTAGGAAAGTAGAAAATGGGATTATTTTAAGAGGGTATCATTACGATGTAGATGATATTGTTCGCCAACAAATTTCTCAACAAAAATTGTTAGAAGATACTTTAAAAAAAGAAAAACAACATTTAGAAGTCATTTCTTCTTTATCTACAATTTATACAACGATCTTTAAAGCTAACTTGATAACACATGAATACCAAGTGTTAAATAGTGTTCCGTTAATGGGAAAAGTTGCAGGTACAAGAGGTAATTTTGATGATGCGAAAGAAGATATCATAAAAGCTTTTATCGCAGTTGATATGCAAGAAAAAATGCATATTTTTCTAGATTTAAATACAGTAGCTGAACGTTTGAAAAATACGAATACGATTGTAAAAGAATATAAAAATCCTTATGGCAGATGGTTTCAAGCGAGATTTATTGTAAATACTAGAAATGAAGATGGTGAAGTCATAGATGTATTATATGTTGCACGTGATTTTACAGATGAAAAGCAACGTGAAATCGAACTACAAGAAAAACTAAGAATTTCTGCATTACAGGCAAAGAAAGCAAATAGTTCAAAAACAGATTTCTTGAAAAGAATGTCACATGATATTCGTACACCTTTGAATGGAATCATTGGTATGTTACAAATCTATGAGCGTTATCAAGATGATCCAATCAAACAAAAAGAATGTGAACAAAAAATATTACATTCCGCAGATTATTTATTAGATCTTGTGAATAATGTTTTAGATATTAGTAAAGTAGAAACTGGTACGATTCAATTAGAAAATAAACCATTCAATCTTGGAGAAATGTTATCGAAAATGGTTTCGACTGTTGAAGCGAGTGCGAGTGAACATGGAATTGAGATTCGTGGTGGAAAAGATGCATCACATATCGTTCATCGTGCAGTGATTGGTAGTTCTGTGTATATGAATCGTGTGTTGATGAATTTAGCGTCTAATGCGATTAAATATAATCGACAAGGTGGTTATGTAAACTTGTTTTGTAATGAATTATATAGTGATGAAAATTATGCAACGTATGAATTTGTTTGTGAAGATAATGGTTTAGGGATGAGTAAAGAATTTCAAAAACACGCTTTTGAACCATATACACAAGAAAATAAACAAACAACCACTGGATTTTCTGGCTCTGGTTTAGGTCTAGCAATTGTAAAAGAAATCATTGATAAAATGGGTGGAACAATTAAGCTTGAAAGCAAAGAAAATGTAGGTACTAAATTCACAGTGACCATTCCATTACAATTAGATACAGAAAGAAAGCTAAATGAGAAATCAAGTGAAAAACAATTGAAATATGATTTCTTTGGATGTAAAGCTTTGTTAGTAGAAGATAATGAATTGAATATGGAAATTGCGAAATTTATGTTAGAAGATGAAGGAATTGTTGTTACGGAAGCAAAGAATGGAAAAGAAGCTTTAGAGATTTTTGAAAAGTCAAAAGTGAATTCATTTGATTTCATTTTCATGGATGTTATGATGCCAATTATGGATGGTCTTGAAGCAACAAAAAAGATTCGATCATTCGATCGTAAAGATGCGAAAAGTATTCCGATTATTGCCATGACTGCTAATGCTTTTAATGATGATAAACAAGAATGTTTGAATGCTGGTATGAATGCACATATCGCAAAGCCTATTAATATGAAAAATTTAAAAGAAACGATGATTCGTTTCATGAATCAATAAAAAGGGGAAGAAAAGTATGCGTAGAAAATTTGTATTTGGTGTAGTAGCCGCAATGGAATCAGAGATTGCTTTGATTAAAGAAGAAGAAAATATTGATGAAGTTGTTCAGGTTGCAGGATTAGAGTTCTGTGTTGGAACATTAAGAGGAAAAGATGTTGTAGTTGTACAATGTGGAATGGGAAAAGTGAATGCTGCAATTGCGACACAAATTCTGATTGATCGATTTCATGCGAAATCAATTATCAATGTAGGATGTGCTGGCTGTTTGAATGATTCTTTAGAAATTGGTGATTTTGTTATTTCTAATACAGTAGCACAACATGATTTTGATGTTTCAGCAATTGGATTTGATAAAGGGGAAATTCCTTATACGCATAAAGTAGAATTTAAAGCAGATGAAACGTTACTCGAATATGCAACGCAAGCAATTAATCAGGTTGCACCACTTCGTCAGATCTGTAAAGGATTAGTATGTACAGGAGATCAATTTATTTCTTCAGATGCACAAAAAGAAGTTATTATGGATGAATTCTCTGGTGATTGTGCAGAAATGGAAGGGGCTGCAGTTGGCCAAACTGCTTATTTAAACAAAGTGCCTTTTGTTGTGATTCGTGCAATGTCTGATAAGGCAAATCAAGAAGCTGGAACGAGTGACTTTTCAACTTATGTTGAACAAGTAACAAAAGAAGGTGCAGAAGTAGTAATCGCAATGATAGAAAGCATTCCATTGAAATAATTTATCATGAAAAGATTTTTTAAAAATTTGAATTATATTATTTTTTGTCTTTTTCTTTTGGTTAGTACGATAGGTTCATTTTATACAGTATCTGCAGATGAAAAATCTACAGATATTTTAAAGTTATTAGAAGGAAAAACGGCTGGTGTTACAACAGGAACACCACAAGATCAAATTGTTTTAGATAATATCTCTAATGCAAAATTACAATATTACAATAATATCTCTGATTTAACACTTGCTTTAAAAACAAAGAAAGTTGATTTTATTGTGCTTTCTAGTGTGAATTATTATAGTCTTGTTCAACAAAATCCTGAATTTGGATATTTAGATATTCCATTAAAAAAATATGATGTTGGAACAATCTTTCCAATGAATGAAAATGGAGAAGCATTACGGAAACAATTCAATCAATATATTTCTGAATTGAAAGAATCGAATCAACTAGAAGAATTACAAAATCAATGGTTATTTTCTGATGATTATGAAAATATTGACATTCCTGAATCAGGAAAAAATGGCATATTAAAAATGGCTACTTCTAATACATTTAAACCATTTTCTTTCATGTTAAATGATAAAAATGTTGGTTATGATATCGCAGTTGTTAGTGGTTTTGCACAAGAATACGGTTATGGATTACAAATTGAAAATGTAGATTTTGCGGGAACGATTAGTGGAATTTCTACTGGGAAATATGATTTGGCCGCAAATCAAATTTCTTATACTGAAGAACGTGCTGAAAGTGTTTTGTTTTCTGATTTCTACTATACCCAACAAATGGTTCCAATTGTAAATGCAGATGATTTTCCATGTTCATATTTGATCACGAGTTCTAATGAATCTACAAAGAATCAAAATACATTATGGACAAATATCAGAAAAACATTGATTGATGAGAATCGTTGGATTTCTATTTTGAAGGGTTTACTTGTTACGATTGAAATTACGGTTGGTGCTTTTATTGTAGCGAATCTATTTGGTTGCTTGTTTTGTGTCTTTGCGTTTTCAAAGAATAAATTGTTAAGTCTATTGAATTCTATTTATGTTTATTTGATGCAAGGATTGCCAATGATTATTATTTTAATGATGTTTTATTATATTGTGTTTGCGAAATCTTCAATCAACAGTATTTTTATTGCGATACTTGGATTAGGATTGATATTTGGTGGATATTTATCACAATTATTTGAAGGTGGAATTCGTGGAATCGATAAAGGACAATGGGAAGCAGGACTTTCTTCTGGACTGACATCTTTTCAAACATTCCAAGGTATTATTTTGCCACAAGTTGTTCGTAATCTTTTACCTGGTTATTTTAGTAATTTTATTAGTTTATTAAAATCAACTTCAGTCGTTGGATATATCGCAATTACAGATCTTACAAAAGTTGGAGATATTATTCGTAGTAATACATTTGAAGCAATTGTTCCACTTTGTGTTGTAGCGCTTATTTATTTGATTTTAGCGAGCTTGTTGATTTTGATAATGAAGTGGATACAAAGAAATTTATTTCATAAAAAAGGTGGTGTTCAATCATGATTACAATACAAAATCTTAGAAAAGAATATCATGGTTCACTGATATTAGAAGATGTGAATGTTATGATCAATAAAGGAGAAATCGTTTCCATTATTGGTCCATCAGGTATTGGAAAATCGACGTTTTTACGATGCATAAATCGATTAGAAGAACCTAGCTCTGGTTCTATTATCATTGATGGTACAGATATTTGTTCTAAAGATTGTCAGTTAAATCGAGTGCGTCAAAAGATGCAAATGGTATTTCAAAACTTTAATTTATATCCACATTTAACGGTTTTAGAAAATATCACATATGCACCAATGAAAGTTTTAGGACTCTCAAAAAAAGAGGCAGAATTAAAAGCATACGAATTATTAGATATGGTCTGTCTTGCGGGAAAAGAAAACAAATACCCAAGTTCTTTGTCTGGTGGTCAAAAGCAAAGAGTAGCGATTGCGCGTGCATTAGCGATGGAACCCAAAATTATTTTGTTTGATGAACCAACAAGCGCATTAGATCCATTAAACGTAGAAGAAGTTTACGCAGTGATTAAAAAGCTTGCGCAAAAAAATATGACAATGTTGATTGTTACGCATGATATGAAATTTGCGAAAAATATTTCTACCAGGGTATTTTATATGGATGAACGTTCTATTTATGAACATGGCACACCTGAAGATATCTTTGAACATCCGCAAAAAGTAAAGACAAAACAATTTATTTTTGGACAAGATACTTTGCATAAAGTGATTATTAAAAAAGAATTAGATTATCTTGGATTAATAAGTGAAGTCAATGCTTTTGGTTTTCGTAAGATGATCTCTTCAAAGATGTTGAATCATATAGAATCTGTGATTGAAGAAGTTTACTTACAAACAATTGATTCTATGATTGATAAAGATACGCAGATTGATTTTCAATTGCAGTATGTGAATGAACAACATTGTTCTTTATGCATTCAATGGGAAGGTGTAAAACATAATCCTTTAGAACATATGGAAAAACTATCACGTATCTTAGCAGAACATGCATCCAATCAAATTCAATACGAATATCTAGATGAAAAGTATAATAAAGTTTGTATTTCGTTTTCAGAACGTTAAAAGATAGACAAAGTAAATCATTTGAGTTTGAACCAAAATATTTTTGAGTAATATTTTTGGAATTCATCAAAATCTTGTGAATAGTATTATAGGAGGAAATCGTAATATGATGAAAGAGTTTGATGAATTAGAATTCAGTGATAGTTATATGTTTTCAACGATACTAGAAGATCCAAAGAATATTGAAATC
>CAVJMM010000075.1:0-8621 GCA_963650865.1 Eubacterium sp. AM49-13BH
TGTTTGGATTGTAGAGACGATACATATCAACGCCTCCATCAACAGCGTGAACTGGCAACATGAACATAGATACTGAACATGTTAGAACAAGAAATAAACTTACAATTTTCTTTTTCATCATCATTCCCTCTTAAATCCTTCACGGACCTGTCTTAAATATTAAAAATGGAAAGTATTTTTACCCTTCCATTTTAAACTATCATAGGCATTATTTAAAACAAGAAATTTGAATATCCTGCGTATAAGTTTCCACCTGTCCAAAACACAAATGTCGCAACAAGAATCAATAATGGAATGATCACAAATAAATTCTCATTCTTTTTTGTAATCTTGTAATTTGTACTAATAAGATAAGAAACTGGGAATACGAGTGGTAATAGATATCGAAATTGGCATCCATTCACGGTTCCATATCCTACTGGTGTATAACTCAAATATAAAGCAGTAGCGACTAATAAGATGGCACAGAATGCTCCAAAGATTCCACTGACTGCGATGCCTTTTGTTTTCTTTGGTAATCCATCTTGATCATACATCGCAACAAAGAAGAATAACATTACGCTAAATTCATAGAATGGTGGTTGATATACAAATGACATATATGCATAGTTTTGAATATACATTGCCGCATTGAATGGTGCTAAGTAATCTTTAAATAAGAACTTTGCCATGATCTTTGTAAACTGATATGGATTCGATAAGATAAATTGAATCTGTCCTGCAGTATTCACTCCATCGCCACCTCTAGCGTCACCACTTTCACTTGCACCTCCACCAAATAACATTGGTAGTACAAATGTAGAAGCTAAACCAATCGCTAGGGCAAATACACCAATGATATACAGTGTATGTTGTTTTTTGCTGTGGAATTTCTTCTTTGGAATAAATAAAAGTGGAAATAACGCAGGAAAATAAACTGCTTTGATGATAAAAGCGAAACCTAACGAAACAAGCATTTTAATGAGTTCACTTGTTTTTACTTCATTCTCTTTTTGTAAGATTCCAAAGAACGTCGCAAATCCATACATTGATAAGGCAATGATCCATGGATCATAAGAGAATGATCCAGCTAAATATAATGCTGTTGGAAAGCACGCAATCGTTGCCATGAGCACTTTTCCACTTCTTAATTTCTTTAACGCAAAATAAACAAATGAAATATAGAATAAATAATTAATGAATTTCGCTAATCGAAATGAAAAAGTATAAGAAAGTGATAACCCCCTTGCGATAATAAATCCAACACAATAAGGAAGATACGCAAAACTACTCATACTAATGTCATTGCCTTGTTCTGCAATCTTCTTTTGTGCGAATGATTGATTCAATGCTTTATTTCTTGCAGCACGCTCTTCTTTTGCGTAACCATAATGAGGGCCTGCTACCATTTGATAGTCCATTGTTTGTAGTTGTTCAACTTGGTAACCATGTCCTTCAAAATAATCTAACAAATCCATTGTTCTTTGATAATGAATTTCATCATCCCAAGAAATACCAACTTCTACAGGACTTGCAGAGATAAAGAAGATACCTACAATCAATGTGATCACAAAGAATACTTTCTCAACATTCTTTGCGGCAATCTTTCTCATTTTCCAAAAAGTAATCAAAACAACACTTGCGGTAAAACAACACCAATACACAACAACGTTATAATCCCAGTTATTTAATTTAAGGTGTAACGCAAATGCTGCAGCGTGACCTATGATCCAAGCTACAAGTGCACCAATTCCATACTGCACCAAAGAAAACAAAACAGCCTTACGATCTAAATGCTTTATTTTTAAGAACGCTTCATGAATTGAATCTCTGATTCTTCCAACCCATGCATTATATGCATTCCAAAAATAAGCAAGGAAAGGTAATAAAACAATAAGAATCAAACAAACAATATATGTTCTGATTTTTATAGAGAATGGTGTTGTATCAAACCAAGTATGAGAACGATAAAATAGAATTGAGAAAATCAAATGAACAAGGAATACCGTTAAAACATTCTTTTTTCTTTCACTCATACGCCATACCATCCAATTCCTTCATTCTTCCATCCAAGTCCAATCAACCAATTATGTTCATCTAAACTAGGTGTGTAGTTATGATTGTTCGCAAATGCATTTGGATTGTATTGACGATATACAGCTACGCGTTTGGAATCATCCGAATACCAACCAATCCCTTCATATTTCCAACCTAAACGAACAAGATTATCTCTTTCTGAAGCACTCATTGTGTAATGATGTTCTCCAGCATTGCCATTGTATAAACGATAAACTGGTGTATTTGAAGAAGTTGGTGCTTTCCAACCAACACCTTCATAAGTCCAACCTAAACGCACTAAATTATCTCTTTCTTCACTTGATGATGTATAAAAGTGTTCTCCACTATTTGGATTATAAATACGAAACATGGCTACAGAAGTGGAACTATCATACCAAATATCTGCATCTACAACACCATTATTTCCACTTACCCCAGATAAGGTAATATTATCTGCATATTGCCAGAATGTATATGTTCCAGAATAATTTGTTCCATTGATCCAATGGGCTAACCAAACAGATCCATTGGAGCTTATCGCATTTGCATCCATTTTTTTCGCTAATACACTTGCGCTCGCATAAACACCTGCAGAATATCCATATCCTTTACATGCATTAATAAAAGTATTGACGATATTTGTTTGTGTTTCTTTGGATAAGTTTGCATTGAGTAAACGATCGGAATTTCCATCATATTCAACATCTAAGAAGATTGGTAGATCTAATATCGTTCCATTGATAATGCTATGAACAAAGTCTGCTTCTTCTTTTGCCTCATCTGTTGTAATTGCTTTAGAGTAGAAGTAAAGTCCAATTTTAACACCTGCAGCTTTTGCGTTTTGAATATTTTCTCTAACCTTCTTATCTTCTACAAGTCTAGAATAGTAATATCCACGATAACCAACACGAATGATTGCGAATTCAACACCTTCATTTTTGACAGTGTTCCAATCAATTTCTTTTTGATATTCAGAAACATCAATTCCAAGTCTTTTTGTTGAATTGTCTTGTTTACTTTGATGTGTTAATGCAGCACTAGATTCTTTTAGAGAATTAGAAGACAAAGTCATAATTGCAGCTTCTTCTGACATTTCTCCATTTTCATCTTGATAGAAAGTTTCTACATAACGATACAACGAAGGATCATCATCTTCTTCATAAGCTTCATCCATATCCTCTGTTGGTCTTTCTACCACAGCGTCTTCTCCCCATTCTGTTTGGGACGCATCACTTTCTTCATCTACGACTTCTTCATAGGTTGCGATATCTGAATCATCCTCATTTTCTTCCGCATGTAATAAAAGAGATTGATTCATCAACAATGTCATACTTAATATACTTGTTAATACTTTTTTTAACATAAACCCTCACAATAAAAAAATACCCGCAAATTGCGGGTATATTTTAACATATTCTATAAACTCTTTCGATATTCTTCACAAACAACATCAGATGGACCAGTCATAACGACTTTGCCATGTTCTAGCCAAACTGCTTTATTACAGATTTCTTGAATCTGATCAATGTTATGCGAAACGAATAATACTGTAGAACCACCACTCATGAGTTCTACCATACGATTCTTACTTTTTCTTTGGAAGTTTTCATCACCAACGCTCAATACTTCATCAACAATCAAGATTTCTGGATCGACCATGGATGCGATGGAGAAGGCAAGTCTAGCAACCATTCCTGAAGAATAGTTTCTAACAGGCATATTGATAAAATCACCTAATTCTGAAAAAGCTAAAATATCTTCATACTTTTCATCTAAGAATGCTTTTGTATAACCTAGTACTGCACCATTGAGATAAACATTTTCTTTTCCGGATAATTCCATATCAAATCCAGCACCGAGTTCCAACATTGGAACAACTCTACCATGTAATGTGATAGATCCAGAAGCTGGTTTTTGAATCCCAGAAACAACTTTGAGAAGTGTTGATTTACCAGCACCGTTTCTTCCAACGATTCCTACAACATCTCCTTTTTCTACATTGAAACTAACTCCATTTAACGCAAGGAATTCTTTTTCTGTGATACTTTTCTTAAGTTTCTTGATTGCGAATTCTTTTAAACTTGATACACGATCACTCGCAATCTTATATCGAACTACAATATCTTTTACTTGAATAATTTCTTCTGCCATAATTTACCTCTAAATATACAAGATGAATTTATCTTGATTCTTCTTGAATACTTGAACACCAATCAAGAATAGAATAAATGGAAGTACAAGCATCAATATCGCAAGATCCGTACCAGGATATCTATGGTTTAGAATAATTTCACGTACAAAGATAATAATGTCCGCAATTGGATTCAACTTAAAGATCCAAAGATACTCATCAGGAATCATTGACATTTCCCAGAACATTGGTGTTGCATATGTCAAAGCAGTCATAAATACACTGTAAATAAATTGTACATCTCTAAAGAATGTCATTCCTGTAGCGAGTAATAAAGATACACCTGTATTTAAGATAAATACACAAATAATTGCATATGGAATCAACAACATATATAAGTTTGGTGTGATACCTGTCACAAACGCAATCCCAAACATCAAAATCAATGAAATACCAAAGTTAATCGATGCCGAGAAGATTTGTGATAAAGGATAAATGTATTTTGGAACATATACCTTTTTAATCAATTGCGCGTTATTCAAAATGGATAACATACCACCATTGGTAGCTTCTGAATAAAAGTTAAAGAATGTAATACCAATGATCAAATAAACAATGTAATTTGGAATTGATGATTTAAAGATCAATGTAAATACACAGAACTGTACCATCATTGTTAGTAATGGATTGACAAAGCTCCAGAGAATTCCTAAAAAACTTCTCTTATAACGAACTTTAAATTCTCTACCAACCAATTGTTGCATCAAGAAAGAATATTGATGATAGGCATTCATTAATTGCATACCTAATGTCATCTTTCCCTTCTTTTCTGAGATTGCCATATGAACAATATAGATTGCCCCAACAATCAGAATACAAATAATACCACCAATAAAGTATTTTCCTAATGGCTCATTGACTTTCCCACTGATCACACTCACCAGTTGTAAGTTGTCTTTGTTTACAGAACCAACTTTTAAAGAAACATTATTCGCAATTGGTGTTCCACAATAAACCATGTATGCATTTCCATTCACTGCATTTGGTGAAGATAAACGCAATGTATATTGTTTTCCAGGTGTAACTGTTACATCATCGCTGAATTCAAATTCATTGTCTCCATTTTCAATTTCAGATGCAGGAAGTGTACTTGTCGCAAGTACATTGGAACCATCTAATAATTCCAGATTCAAATCAACTGTATTTGCACGGTCATATGTTCCTACTTTTACAGTGACAGAATAAATGGCAACTGTATCAGCTGTAAATGTTTGTTCTACAGGTGCATCACTTAATAATTCACCTAAGTTATCTGTTTCAACAATATCAGAAGAATCTACTCTCTTTAATTGAATGTCTTTTCCACCAATAACAAAGCATAATAAACAATAACAAACAAAACATAAATATATGATTAATACCCTTGTCCAAAGTGGCAATTTCTTTTTACTTTCCATTAAAAACCTCTCCATGTACTAAATACACGTCTAGTAATATTATCATAGATTCTTACCATATTTGCAAAATTACTTTAAATTCTTTTTTACACAAGCTAATGCAGAGGCAACAGTTGCGTCCATGTCATAGTACTTGTATTCCCCAAGTCTACCACCAAATACAACCTTTTCTTCCTTATCGGCTAGTTCTTTATATTTGGCATATAATGCACCATTCTTTTCATCATTGACTGGATAGTATGGTTCATCACCTGGTTTCCATTCACTAGAATATTCTTTGGAAATGACTGTTTTAGGAATATCATTTCCTTCATCATCTTTACCAAATTCAAACCATTTATGTTCAATGATTCTTGTATATGGTGTTTCTCGATCTGTGTAATTCACAGCAGCATTTCCTTGATAATTTGGCTTGTCTAATAATTCTGTTTCAAAACGCACAGAACGATATTCTAGATTCCCTAATGCATAATTGAAGTAAGCATCAATTGGACCTGTATAAATAACCTTGTTAGCTAATGCATCATATTCTTCTTTCTTCGCTAAATAATCTTCATTTAAACGTACTTCAATCCCTTCTAACATATTCGCAATCATCTTTGTATATCCGCCCATAGGAATACCTTGATATAACGCATTGAAGTAATTGTTATCAAATGTTAAACGTACAGGTAATCTTTTGATAATGAATGCTGGTAAATCTTTACAATCTCTACCCCATTGTTTTTCTGTATAACCTTTCACAAGTTTCTCATAGATATCTCTACCAACTAAAGAAATTGCTTGTTCTTCTAGGTTCTTTGGTTCCCCAGTAATTTCTTTTCTTTGTTCATCAATTTTAGCTTGTGCTTGTTCTGGTGTTACTACACCCCACATCTTATTGAATGTGTACATGTTAAAAGGCATAGAATATAATTCACCCTTATAATTCGCTACAGGGCTATTTGTAAAGCGATTGAATGTTGCGAACTTCTGTACATATTCCCATACTTCTGTATTGTTTGTATGGAAGATATGAGCTCCATACTTATGTACATGAATGCCTTCTACATCCTCTGTATAAACGTTACCTGCGATATTAGGACGTTTATCAATGACCAATACACTCTTACCTGCTTCTTTTGCTTCATGGGCAAAGATAGCTCCAAATAAACCTGATCCTACTACTAAATAATCGTACATTTACTTTTCTCCTTTAATCATAAATTCTTTCACCATTGACAATCTTATATTTACCAGTCAATCTTCTATAAACTCTTCTTATCAAATGAATCAAAGAATAACTCAAACCATGTTCTACAATACATTCCAAAGCTCTTTGTTTCTTTCCTTTGAGTAGAACAACAGGTTCTGGTAAAGAACACAAATACTTTTCTTCTTTGATAGAAGTACAAATCATTGTCTTTAATAATTCATAGTATGGTGTACTTCTAGCATACTTCCAATAATAATCACTCATATCACAATCTACACATACATATGGTTTTTGGTAACTATTGTAGTGGATTGCGCATGGATTCTTTCTAGCATCTAAATATTCATAATATAAATCTCTAGGTGCCATCTTCATATATTCCATTCTAGATGTATTTGTAGATACATCTTCCCAATTCATTGTTACATTCCAACATTGTGGTAAATAGAATACATCATTCCTACATAGAATATTCCATACATCTTGTATGCCATTCTTATACGTTTCATTTACTTTAGAATGTATTTTCTTATATTTATTTACATTTAATACAAATAAACCTGTATCAAAATACTGATATGGATTATCAATCCCTAGTTCATTTTGAATATATTCTTTCTGATGAAACTGTTTTCGATTAATACAACCTGCACTGGCAATATCTTTACAAGCACCAATCAAATGACTGCCAATATCAATATCATATAACTTAGCGATATTATCAACCACTAACATATCTACATCTAAACAAATGATTTTCTGATAATGAATATGCCTGATACAATTCAACAAACAATCTTCTATAAATCGAACATGTATATGAGATTCTAATTGTCTATTTAGTATCTCTATATTCTTACTAGAAATATCCTGATGCACAATCATCAAATCAATATCTCTTTTTGTATTCTTTTGTATCGATTCTACTAATACAGATAATTGAGGTACATGTTCATCATCACATTCAACTACTACAGGAATATAATCATTCTTCTTTTCAATACAATACTCTTTCCTTGTATTCTTAATTAATACTTTCGGTAATTCACAAATCTTCAATCCCTGTTTCTTTAAGTATGTAAAATAAATCCCACACAATCTTTCAGCTAAATAACCAAACACCCTATATTCTTGAATGCCATAGTTAATTGTATTGATTCGATCTTCTGCTTCTTCTAAGATAGAAAACAACCACTTACAATAATCATGAAAGAGTTCTTTCTTCATAATCATCATATTACAATCATATGCATATCTTTGATGTAAGTATTCATTCACACTTTCATCAAACATTGGATATTTCTCATGAATGATAGAAATAATTGTATCTAAATCTTCAATGTGTTGTGTATATGGTTCTCCATATTCTTTATATACACTATCAACAGCTAATATCTTTCTCTGCCTTACAACCAAAGCATCATACAAAGGAATCATAGATTCCATCTTTTCAGAAGTAATTGAATACTTCTCTAATACTACATCTGATAAATCATCTACTTCGATATTTCCTAACGTATCTGTATCCTTCAAAGAAGGATCAAAACACATATATCTTCTATAATGAAATAATCCATAATAATCACAATCTTGATTCTTCCACATCCAATACAAAGCTGTTAACTCACAATAGCTTCGATTCTTTCTAGAAATGTTATCTCCTACATCATCATGCAACATATCCACATAACGATTCTGAGATAAAGCAGATCCTACTTGGATAGGAAAAAGGAATGGATTATCTGGTACATAAGAATCTTTATCACAAGCTACAAATATTTTTATATCCATATCCATTCCT
>CAVJMM010000076.1:0-8563 GCA_963650865.1 Eubacterium sp. AM49-13BH
TATTAGTTACTGATGGTTTTTGTTGTTGAGATGTACCATTGTAAACTACATCATCAAGTGTTCCAATTTGTACACCATTATATGCTGGATCTGGATTTTCTGGATCTGTACCCGGATTAATTGTTTGAGCTGTAATAGTCAAAGTTCCATTCTTAAATGTAACTGTGTAGTTACCTTGAGTTGCTTTTCCACTTGCAGCGAGTTTGTATTCACCTACGTCTTCGCCGTCTTCACCTTCAGCTCTTGATACTGTATATGTTACTTTATCTTCTCCAATTGTTCCTTCAGTTGTTGCTGTGAATTCTGGGTCAGCTTCTCCATATACCTTTGTCTTATTGTCAGCTGTTACTGTTACTGCCTTTGGTGTAATCTTATAAGTTCTTGTAACTTCACCTGTATAGTTTCCTTTACCTGTTACTGTTACTGTTACTGTTCCAACATTTGTTGTGTCTTCACTATAAGATACTGTGTAATCTGTATCTGCTAATGCTTTTCCATCCTTATCTGTTACAGTTGGAACTTGTTTTTGTGATTCACCATTGTATACAACATCGCTTAGTTTTCCAACTTCAACTCCGTTATATGCTTCTTTATCATCTGGATTAATGCTTTGCGCCGTGATTGTTAATGTTCCTGGATTTGTTGTAATACTATAGTTTTCTGTTACAACATTTCCTTTACTGTCCTTAATTACTACCTTATCAGCGGCTGTAATTGTTCCAACATATGGTTCTTCACTAACATCTGTTCCAGTTGCTTTTGCTTCTAATGTAGCTTCATCTCCTGAAGCTAAGCCAGCATCAGTACCTGTTGAAGTTGTATAACCTATTACAGATTGTTCTGAACCATTGTATACCTTAGTATCACTCTTTCCTGTAAATGTTACAGGTCTTGCTGTGATGGACAGCTTTCCATATGTTTCTTGAATATCATAGTTGTTTGCATTGTAAGAAACATCCTTGCCTTCACTATCTCTTTCTGGTGTGATTTGAATCTTATTTTCAACTTCACCTTGAGTTACATCTTTAACTTTTCCGTAAGCCTTAACATCCTTTACTTCATCTTTCACAAAGCTTGTGCCGTCTAGATATTCAACCTTTGAATTTGTTAAATATGTTCCGTCATAAACTTTTGTATCTGTTGCAGATTGAAGTTTTACAACCTTCTTATTGATTGTTAAGGCTTCTGTAGTTGTTACATAACCTGTGTAGTTAGTTCCAGATGCTCTTACTTGTACTGTCTTGCTATCAGATACATTCTTAGCTGTAATCGTTGCTGGGTCTTCAGTCCAATGCTCACCATCTGTTGAGTATTCAACCTTGATTGTATTACCTTTTGTATCTGTTGCAGTTGCTACTCCAGCTGTATATGTTTGACCATCATATGTTTCAACAACATCAGAACCAGTCAATGTTACATATTTACTGATATCATCAGCTGTAATAGTCAAAGTTCCATCCTTAAATGTAACTGTGTAGTTACCTTGGTCTTTATCACCTGTAACGTTGATGTCATATGTTCCTACAGCTTCATACTGTTCACCAGTTTTTCTTGATACTGTATATGTTACTGTATCACTTCCACATGTTCCGTCTGTTGTTGCTGTGAATTCTGGGTCAGCTTCTCCATATACCTTTGTCTTATTGTCAGCTGTTACTGTTACTGCCTTTGGTGTAATCTTATAAGTTCTTGTAACTTCACCTGTATAGTTTCCTTTACCTGTTACTGTTACTGTTACTGTTCCAACATTTGTTGTGTCTTCACTATAAGATACTGTGTAATCTGTATCTGCTAATGCTTTTCCATCCTTATCTGTTACAGTTGGAACTTGTTTTTGTGATTCACCATTGTATACAACATCGCTTAGTTTTCCAACTTCAACTCCGTTATATGCTTCTTTATCATCTGGATTAATGCTTTGCGCCGTGATTGTTAATTTACCATCTACAGTTGCCACTTTGCAATTTGCTGTTACATCTTCACCATTTAAAGTTACTTTCGCAGTACCTGTTACTGTACTTGTATATACATCTACATCTGTTCCTTCAGCACTTGCAGATAAGCCAGTAATTGTATATGTCTTTCCATCAACTGCAATTTCTGTTGATTCAAAGCCACTTACACGCTTTTTTGTTCCATCGTAAGTATATGTATCACTCTTTGCTGTTACAGTTAATGAAACATAATCTGTATATGTCCAAGAACCAGTGAATGTAACACCTTCAGCAACCATTGTTGCAGAATTCTTATCCCATCCGTCAAATGTCCAATAACCATCTTCTACATCTACTCTCATCTTTTGAACATCTAATGCTGTTACTTTATCACCAACATAATATTTTGATGATTCACTTGGTAATAATTCATTTACAGCATTTGGTAAATCTTTACCTTCTGTTGCTGATGTAAATTCATATGTTACATTGCTCTTTTCAGCAATTGAAGCTTTTGTTGTTGCTGAACCAATAATTGTAGAATTTGTAACAAGATCTTTCCCATCTCCTTGTGGTTTTACTGTTGCTTTATAGTCAGTAGATGTGTTTACAGTTAACTGTACACTTCCACTTTCACAATCAGCTTCTGTTACAGTGTAGCTTACAGAACCTTTATATGAACCGTCAGTTTGTTTATCTAAGTTACTAATTGTAACTGATTTTCCATTGATTGTTGCACTTGTCACTGTAACATCAGTTACGCTAGTTCTATTTAAAACTTCAGGAGTAATCGTTACATTAAAAGTGATTGTTTGGTTTGGTCTAACATTTACTGCTTCTGTTGTAGCTGAAACGTTTACTGTTGGCTTTTGTCCAACGATTTCAAAGCTAGCTTCTTTCGTTTCACCTGCAGATGCAGAATATCCAAAAGCAACTTCATAACCTGCACTTTGAGCAGCTGCAATAACATTTGATAAACCAGGATAACGTGCAATATTTCCCCAGTCTGTTGTATCAATTGGATAAACATCGCCATTACCAGATGTTCCTAAACCTGTAACCAAATGTTCAGAATCTGTTTTTACAAAAAATAATACATAACCTGGCTTGCCACTCCAATAACCCTTTGTTGTGAAATTAGGAATGCTAACTGTTCCACTTTTAATTTTAGTCAAAGAATCTTTTGAAATATTAGAAGTGTCAGATTCTTCATGCCAAGCAAAGTATGCTACTTCAGCATTTGTAATTGATGCTGTAAATGTTGCTGTATTTCCTGTATCTGCAGCAACTTCTGCATCATATAAATCTGCTGTCACAATAGCATCTTTGCCATTTGCATTAATATCAGATTCATTTGAATCTGCTTCTGTTTCGCCATTATCTGGAGAAACAGAATTTTCATTGCCCTTAGAAGTATCTTCATCCTCAATTACTTCTTCCTTTTTTTCTTCAGTAGAAGCTTCTTCTTTCACTTCAACTTGTTCAGAATTTTCCTCTTCTACTTGCGGTGTTTCATTGCTTTGTTCGATAGCTGTTGATTCTGCAGAACCTTCACTTTCCACAGGAGTTTCTCCATCACTTTCTGATTGCCCTTCTGCTTCTGCATTATTTTTATTCTCATAAATATAAGGTGCAGTATCAGTTCCGTCATCATCAGCACGAACTGTTGATAAGTTGATACATGTAATCATCATCAATAATGACAATACAAGCTTAGTTAACTTATTCGCTGTTCTCATATAACGTCTCCTTTCCATTCGTTACGTTTTGCCTATAAGAGCTTATTTGAGTCCCTATACCTCTGCTCTTCGAACAATTCAAGTATATTTAAATGTGGTTATTAAGAGGTTATAAACTGCAGATTATCAAAATTTCGTGTGATTTTTTCGCTTTTTTAGTAAAAATAATGATTTGCGTTCGTGTTTTTTGGCTATTAATGAATTAAAAAAACACTTGCAATGAAGGAGACTCGATTGCAAGTGTTTTTTTGTACAAAATCTGTTTAGGGAATTCAGATTCTTTTTAATACGGAGCTAGTGTAACACACAACGATAATTTTGCACAAGCAAAATTTTGAAAATTTTCAAATTTTCAAAAGAATGAAGTAGCTCTAAAATGCAAAGACAATTCCTATTGCAGCACTTGCTACAATAAACCAAATCGGATGTACTTTAGGTTTATATTTTGATGCAGCAAGAAAAGCAATTAAACAGATGAGCTGTTTCCAATTAAAACATGAAAATGTTTTTAATTGGTTATATCCACCAAATAATGTCGTTACAAGAATATCAATCGTAGCTGCAGCGATAAAAGCTACGACTGCTGGTTTTAATCCAGAAAATATATCTTGTACAATTTTTGCTTCTTTAAATTTTTCTAAAAAATTTGCAATAATACAAATCACAATAATACTAGGTGCAACGAGAGAAAGCGTCATTACAATTCCGCCTAAAATACCATATTGACTAAATCCAACATATGTTGACATATTAACACCCATCGGTCCAGGTGTTGACTCACTAACTGCAATCATTGTTGAAAGGTCGCTTAAAGAATACCATCCGTATTTATTACTTATTTCTGTCAAAAATGGAATTGTCGCTAAGCCACCACCTACAGCAAATAATCCAGTTTTGAAAAATTCATAAATCATTAATAAAAATTTAGGCATTGTTCTTCAGTCCCCTAACTCTACTAAAAAATACACCAGCAATTCCAGCAAGAACCACCAAAATTACTGTGGAAATATTTGTAAACATAGATGCTATTAAAGCAACCGCAAAAATAATATATCCTGGTTTATCTTTCAAACTTCCTTTACCGAGTTTTAAAACAGCATTAATCATTAACATACATACTGCAACTCTAATACCATTTAATGCATGCTGAACAACTGCCAAATCACTAAAATTTGTAATCAATCCTGCAATCAGTCCAATAATAATGAATGAAGGAGATATAACACCTAATGTAGCAACAATTCCTCCAATAACACCTTTTTGGTAATATCCTACAAATGTAGCAGTATTAACAGCAATAATACCTGGAGTACATTGCCCAATTGCATAATAATCCATGATTTCATCTTCTGTAGCCCAATGATATTTTTCAATTACTTCTTTTTGAATCATCGGAAGCATTGCATAGCCGCCTCCAAATGTGAAAAGCCCCATCTTGAACCAAGAAACATATAATTGTAATAATAATTTCATTTAACCCTCTCTCTAACAATATGGATAATCATCATGATTATCCTTATTGTTTCTATTAATAACAAGCAATGTTTGAATCCGTTCTACTTTCAGTACCACCGACAAGTACACCATTTTCTAATTTCAATATAATCTGCCCTCTTCCAAAAGAAGTACGATTATTTGCATATTGAACATTATGTCCCTTTGCACAAAGTGCTTCTACAATAGCTGAATCAAAACCTGGTTCAACTGTAAATGTATTATCTTTATTCCATTGCCATCTAGGCGCATCCAAAGCCATTTGTGGATTCATATGAAAATCAATCATATTCATAACAACCTGCAAATGACCCTGTGGTTGCATGTAACCGCCCATCACTCCAAAAGGTCCTACAGCATGATTGTCCTTTGTAAGGAATCCAGGAATGATTGTATGGTATGTACGTTTACCAGGTTGAATATAATTGTAATGGGATGGATCAAGAGAGAAATCTGCTCCACGATTCTGTAAAGTTATTCCATATCCTTCTACAACAATTCCACTACCAAAGCCCATATAATTACTTTGAATATAACTAACCATATTTCCTTCTGCATCAGCTGTATTTAAGTAAACAGTCCCACTCTTAGGTAATTCTTTGAACTCAGGAAATTGAGCATAATCTTTAATTTCACTAGCACTTTCTTTTCCAAATTTTTCATCTATTAATGCATGATAATCTACTTTCATATGTTTTGGGTCTGTTACATAATGCATGCCATCAGCAAATGCCATTTTAATTGCTTCAAATTGTTTATGATAACATTCCACATCATCTTTATGCGTGAATTCAAAGTTCTTCAAAATATTCAATGCCATTAGAGCGACAATACCTTGCCCATTTGGTGGAATCTCCCACACATCATAGCCACGATAATTAACTGAAATAGGTTCAACCCACATTGGCTCATAATTTTTTAAATCTTCCAATGTGAAATATCCATGGTCTCTGTTGGATTGTTTTACAATCTGTTCTGCTATTTCACCTTCATAAAACGCTTTGGCATTTGTTTCACCAATCAATTTCAATGTTTTTGCGTGGTCTGGTAACTTAATAATTTCACCAAAATGATATGGTTCACCATCTTTCGTAAACACACGGAACCATTCTTTGAATTCAGGCTTATCGCCAAGTACCTTTTTAAAGTTATTTGTAGCTCTTTCAAACATTTTCGCAAGCATTGGACTTAATGGATAACCTTCACTTGCATATTTAATTGCTGGCTCTAAACATTCTAGAAGTGTCAATTTACCAAATCTTTTATTTAAGGCTGCCCATGCACCAGGTGCACCAGAAACAGTAACAGGTGTCCATCCATAAACAGGCATTTTGTCATTACCTTGCGCCTTTACAGCATCCGCACTAATCTTAGAAGGAGCATAACCACTACTATTCAAGCCATATAATTTATCTTTCATCCAAACAATCGCAAATGCATCGCTACCAATGCCATTTGCAGTTGGTTCTACGACTGTTAAAGCCGCTGCTGTTGCAATAGCTGCATCCACAGCATTACCACCTTTTTTTAAGATTTCTAAGCCTGCTGCACTCGCTAAATTACTACCAGTGCAAACCATTCCGTTTCTTGCAGTAACACAATATCTATTCGATGGATAATTTTGAAATAATGGATCAAATTTCATGTTAGCTATTCTCCTTGTTAAATAAATGACATGCAACGAAATGATTTGGATATGCTTCCTTCAATTCAGGTCGCTCATGCTTACATACTTCCATGCATTTTTTACAACGCGTATGAAATGGACATCCACTAGGTGGATTAATTGGACTAGGAACTTCGCCTTCTAAAACATCCTTTTCCAAATCCTTATTCTCTTCTACTTTCAATCTAGGAACAGCATCTAAAAGACTTTGTGTATATGGATGTAAAGTATTATGGAATAATTCTTCACTACTTGCCATCTCACATACATTTCCTAGATACATAACCATAATTCTGTCACAGAAATGCTTAACAACACCTAAGTCATGCGTAATAAAGAAATATGTTAGATTCTTTTCTTCACTCAATTCGTTCAATAATTGAAGAATCTGAGCTTGCACGGATACGTCCAAAGCACTTACTGCTTCATCCAAAATAATAAAACTTGGTTCTAATGCAATTGCTCTTGCAATTCCAACTCTTTGCTTTTGACCACCACTTAAAGCATGAGGATAAGAATAATAATGTTCACGTTTTAAACCTACTTTGTTTAAAAGTTCCATTGTCTTTTCTCTACGTACTTGAGCAGGTAATTTTGTATTAATTGCCAATGCTTCTTCAATCGCTTTACCAATTGTTTGACGAGGGTCTAAACTTGCTGCAGGGTCTTGGAAAATCATCTGCATATCACTTCTAATGGAACGCATCTCATCCTTTGTGAGTTTGTTTAGATTCAAACCTGTTTCATAGTTATCATCAAGCTTCTTTTGATAAGCTTCATCAAGCGTTCTTTCTGTGATTTCTAATATGTTCTTTCCTCTATATGTAAAAGCCTTATCACGATATCCCATTTCAATGTCATGATGTTCTTTAATCTGTGCGCTTAATGCGTCCATTTGAGGTTTTAATGTTTCGTTTTCATGAAGTAATTTATCAACGTCTACGTGTGCTACTCTCTTCTTAATTTGGTCTAAATCATATAGTCGTTGTTTATTTTCATCACTTGCTTCTTTTGCTTCTCTTTCTTCGATATCATGAATCCATTGGTCAACATTTTTCTTCTGATGAATACTAACTTCATTTTCTTCATATCTACTTTTTAATTCGTTATACTTCACTAAACAAGCATGTGCTTTTGCAACTTCTTGTTCTGCTTTTGTAAATAAGTCAGCAATTTCCTCAATATTAGAGCAAAGAATCAAACTTCCTACTGTTCTGCTTCCTTCTCTTAATTGTCTAGAAGCGTTCTTCTTTAATTCCTTGCTTTCAAATTCGAGCTTAGCAATATCTTTACTGATTTTGTCATAATTTTTTGCATCATTACTGCTACCATCAGGGTCTAACTCATTTCTCTTTTCATAAAGTGCTTTCACTTTGTTATCCAAGACAAGAGAGTCTTGATAATATTTTGATGCTTTGTCTTGATAAGTTTTTAAATGATTAATTTCTTTTTGAATATATTTTGGATTCAATTCTTGAATACTTTTGCCATAGTAGACGCAAGAACCACTTGTCTGTGGATATAGTTGCAAAATAACTCTACCAAGTGTAGATTTACCACACCCACTTTCTCCTACTACACCGAATTTTTCACCTTCATATATTTGTAAAGATACATCATTTACTGCCTTGAGATTAACCAATGTCATTAAGTTAAGAAACTAAAATTTAATGACAATGTCAGTAAAACAACAAAACCAGGTAGTACTACTGTAATGGTAGCTTCTATAC
>CAVJMM010000077.1:0-8244 GCA_963650865.1 Eubacterium sp. AM49-13BH
TGATTCTTTTTCTGTATTTGATACACATAATCAGATAATAATGCAACATATAGACCGAATGACTATTCGTATCAAAATTCTTATACATTTGATACATATATTTTACAATGATCAAGCAAATGAAACAAATAATATTAGGCAATTCATCCCACCACTTTCATCCTTTAGAAGTGGGGGATTTCTTCCCTAAAATATGTTAAAATGCTTGTATGTTAAAAAAAATATTATTTACATTCTTAACACTACTCATGATCTATTCTACTTGTGTTGTTGCCTATCGTATCTATGAACCAAGAGATAATCAAACAACTACAGATACAAGTTCAATGTTAGCGTATGATTCATTAAAATCTTATGTAAAAGATAGTTCTTCGAATATCCATTATTTTTTGTTTTATAGTGCATTAAATAATAACTCGATTTATTTAAAAGATACAATCTTAAATATTGTAGAAACAGATATCAATAAATCATTATCAAATATTATAGAAGTTGTTGATATTACAGAATTAGATCAAAAAATGGAAACGAAACGTTTATCAGAAGATTGGCAAATTAGTTCATATCCAGCATTCGTATCCGTTTCAAATAATAATGGAGAAATTATTATTAATAATAAATTAGAATGGACAAATGAAAAAGCCATTACAACAACAGATGTTGAAGAATGGCTTACATTAAATGGAATTACTGAGTAACACTTATATCGCAACTGTTTGTTTAGAAACATGTGTTTCTTGTGGTAAATCAGCCCATAAACTTTCTAAACGATAGGTATTGCGTGTATCTTCTGTAAAGATATGTACAACGACTTCATTACAATCTAATAAGATCCATTGGCTATCTCTTTCGCCTTCTCTTGTACGAACAGAGTAGCCATTTTTTTCAGCTTCTTGTTCTACAAATTCAGCTAAAGAAGCGCCATGTCTAACGTTTCTAGCAGTGCATACTACAAAGTAATCTGTATATGGTGTTACACTTCTCATATCAATTGAAACAATGTCTTCTGCTTGTTTCTCATCTAATGTTTGAATTACGATTTCTAATAAATTCACTTCGTTTTCTCCATTTTCTTTCTATATGCATTTGATTGTTCTAATACATAATGTGCTGCTTGTTTCAGGCTAATTCTAGATAGTTCCCATTCTTTGGTTGTATCATAACCTCTTAATGGTTCTATCTTATCCGCAATATACAAGATATGATCATAATCTGATTTACCATCACCTAATGTATGATGCCATATCGCATGATATATGGTTTTATCATTTAAACAAAGATTTTTTTGGATAAAGATTGGTGCTGTGAAACTATGCCAAACTTTTGGATCATATTTTAAACAATCTTTTTGATAGATACTTAAAATTCTTTCACCCTCTTCATCACTCCATCTTTTTGTAATATCATGTAAAAGCCCCATACGATAAGCTTTATTTGCATCTAAATGATGCATTTCAGCTAATTGATAAGCCGTTTTTGCCACAGAAATAGAATGTAAATAGCGATGTCCATTACATAAGTATTTTGCGATTTCTTCATAATAATAGCCATTTTCATTTAATGTTTTTTTGATTCCACGACTTGCAAGAAAAAAGCAACCATGTCTTACTTTTTCTTCCCCTTCCAAATATATAGAAGGTAGATCCTCTTTCTGTTGTTTCCCCTTATAAACACATAAATGTTGATATGGTCTAAAACTTTTTTTCAATAAATCATATCTTTGTTTTTTAGAAAGAACACCTTCATCAGTTACACTTACATAAAGTGTTTTTAATTTGTGTTCTTTTCGATATTTTAGAAGATATTCTAATTCTTCTTGTGTAATGGGATCAAATGGTCCTTCTATGATTTTCATGGCAATAAAATCTTAGGATCTCTAGCAGGACGATATAAAACGATCGTTCTACCAATCACTTGAACCAATTCACTGTTTGTAAATCGAGCAAGATCAAATCCTGTCTCTTTAATATCTACAGAACTATTTTTTAAAACGGAAATTTTAATCAGTTCCCTTGCATCGATTGCGTGATCCACTTGTTCAATCAAGTTATCACTTAAACCATCTTTTCCAATTTGAAAAATTGTTTTTTCTTCTGTCGCTAGTGCTCTTAAATATCTTTTTTGTTTTCCTGTTAACATTTATAACATTGCCTTTCTGAATGTAACATTCACATTCTCTGGTACATAAACTGTAACACTACGCATTTGTCCATGTACACATGCCCAACCTAATCCATCAATTACAATATCCATTTTATCCATTTCTTTATGAATTGAATATGTCTTTGTTGGTTTTGTATGCGCAACTGGTACAAATAAAGAACCGTAATGTTTATCCCATAATGCATCTGCACCACTCACTTTACCACGATGAATCTTTAAACTATCTGAGAGATAGAATACACAGGATGCATGATCACATCCAAATAAATCTAACCGAACAAGTCCACCAATCGCAAAGGATTGATCTGCTCGTACTTGATATACTTGTGGTTTTAAAGTTCTTGAAGGAAGGATTTGTTTCAAATCACTTTCATCAACTTCCATCAATAAACTTTTTGAGATTTCGATACCTGGTGTATCAATATAAGTAATGCCATCGATAACTAATTCATTAAAATCAATCGTCGTTCCTGGATATCTAGACATTGTTAATGTATTTGTACCTAATAAATTATTTAACAATGTACTTTTCCCAGAATTTGCCTTTCCCATCACGATAACATCTCTATCTTTACGATATAGATTCACCGCATCTTTGACTTCTTCAACACCCATTCTTTCTAATTTACTTGTTAGAATCAGTGTCTTAATTGAAATACCCATTTCTTTTAATCGAGAAAATACAAATCTTGCGATCTTTTCTTCAGAAAGCGTATCTGGAAGAATATCACGTTTTGTGCATACCAATACAATATCTTTTCCAATCAAATGACGATTTAAACCAGGAATCATTCCTGCTTCAAAATCAAATAAATCTACGACCCATAATATTAATGCGTTTGTTTTCGCAATTTGATTCATGACGATTTCAGGATCAATTCCTTTTCTCATAGAAACGGTTAAATCATCATAATGAATCAAACGGAAACATCTTTGACAATATTCACTCTTTTCTTTTGGTGAATATCCTGGTGCTTTTTGATCTTCATTTTGGAGTATCGCTCCACAACCTTTACATTTTTTTATCATCTTGTTCCTCAAAATAATGATATTTTTTCGATATCTTCATGTACTTCATTATCTGCATCTTTGGGAATATCAATGATTCGGCATTCTTCAATTCCTTTAATGATATCCCAAGTATCCTCTAACTCAATTGGTTGAGAGAATCCAGTTTCTCTTGGCTTTAATGGTACATCACTTGCACGTAATTGATGCTCAGTAGAATCAACGATCATCATACTATCACCTGGTGTTACACCAATTACATATCTCAATACAGAAGGATTTGTTTTTAATTTCTTACAAATTAAATTTCCCTTCATCGGACGATTTCCTTCTACGATTTCTTCTAAATGGATTCTCTTACTTGCACCGATAGATGACAAGTAAAGAACAGCTGGTACATCATTGAAAATTGCACATGCACTAACAACTTCATCACTCTTTGAAAGATTCATTGCTTTTACGCCTTTGCTTTTGACACCAGTAGAAGGAATTTGATCAATTCCACAACGATAAGAATTTCCTTCTTTGCTAAGGAATACGATTTGTTGATCATGGTATGCAATAAATGCACTGATCATTTCAGAATCTCTAGGTATATTCATTGCCGTCATAACTTTCGAATTACGATCCACTTTCCAATTGGATACAGGTGTTTTTTTCACTTGTCCATTGGAAGATAATGTAATGATCCATGCATATGTATTAAAATCCTTAATGATAATTGCATTAATGATCTTATCATCTCCATCAATACGAACCATCTTATTCAAATGCATTCCAACATCTTTCCACTTAGATTCTTCAATCTGCCAAACAGGAACAGAAGCATAATTTCCTTTCGATGTGAATAATAACAATGTATCTAACGTATCACATTCTAATGTCCCAATTAATACATCCCCATTTTTCAATCCTGTTTGTGCATCACTTGCATTAAATGATCTTAAAGAAACACGTTTCAAATAACCATCTCTGCTCACAGTAATCACAACTTTTTCACTTGTTACCATTGCTGCTTTATCAATAACAATATCTTGTACTTCTGCTTCGATCTTTGTGCGTCTTTCATCACCATATTCTTTTTTTACATCACGTAATTCTTTAATAATGACAGACTTTAATACATTCTCATTTTCAATGATTGCCTTAGTTTCTTCTATTTTATTCACAAGTTCCGCAAATTCATTTCTTAGAATTTGAATATCTGTATTACTCAAACGATATAAACGCATTGAAACAATTGCTTCTGCTTGTGGCTCATCAAACCCAAATTCATTCATTAAGTTTTGTTTAGAATCAGCTTTATCTTTCGAAGCACGAATGATACGAATGACTTCATCTAAAATCGAAACAGCTTTCATCAACCCTTCAATAATATGTGTTCTTTTCTCCATTTTATTAAGCTCATATTGACTTCTTCTTAAAACAACATCTTTTCTAAAATCAATAAAAGCATCTAATAAACCGCACAATCCAACTTGAACAGGTCTTTGATCAATGATTGCAACATTGTTATAGTTGTAATAAATTTGTAAATCTGTGTTTTTATATAAATAATTTAAAATTAAATTTGCATCTGCTTCTTTTTTTACATCAACAACAATTCTTAACCCATTACGATCCGATTCATCACGTACATCTAAAATTCCATCAATTTCTTTTGATAAACGAATTTCATCCATTTTCTTAACAAGCTGTCCTTTAATAACTTCATAAGGAATTTCTGTAATCACAATTTGATGAATCGTTCTTGTTTCTTCAATTTCACATTTGCCACGTACAACAATTCTACCTTTACCTGTTTCAAATGCATCACGAATACCTTTTTCACCTTGTACGATTCCCCCTGTTGGAAAATCAGGACCAGGAATGATTTCCATCAATTCACTTAAAGAACACTCTGGATTTTGTATTCGATAAATTGTCGCATCAACAGTTTCATTCATATTATGTGGAGGCATGTTTGTTGCATAACCTGCCGCAATCCCCGTTGCACCATTTACAAGCATCACAGGAAAAGGAACTGGTAAGACCGTAGGTTCATTTTCCGTATCATCAAAGTTTGGAGCCATTTGAACAGTATCTTTATCCAAATCATCTTCCATAACTTCTGTCACTTTGGCAAGTCTAGCTTCTGTATAACGCATCGCAGCAGCTGGGTCATCATCAATGGAACCATTATTTCCATGTACATCGATCAAAGGAAGTCTTACTTTCCAATCTTGTGACATACGAATCATTGCATCATATACAGAAGTATCACCGTGTGGATGATAATTACCAATCACAAGACCAACCGTCTTTGCGGATTTACGATATGGATGATCCCAAGTATTTCCATCATGATACATTGCATAAAGAATTCTTCTCTGTACTGGTTTTAGACCATCTCTTGCATCAGGCAAAGCTCTTTCTTGAATAATGTATTTTGCGTATCTCCCAAAACCATCACCCATGATATCTTCTAATTGTTTCGGAATGTAATGTGTTTTATCTTCAAATTGTTTTTTCTTTGCCACTCTATCATCCCTCCAAATTGTAATCATCTTCTAAAGTAAAATGAATGTTTTCTTCAATCCATTTTCTTCTTCTTTCAGCTTTATCACCCATCAATGTAGAAACACGTCTTTCGGCTTTGACACCATCTTCAATGTTTACTTGAACCAACGTACGATGTTCTGGATCCATTGTTGTATCCCACAATTGTGTAGCATTCATTTCACCAAGACCTTTATATCTCTGAATTTCATATTTTCCATATTTCTTTCTAAGTTCATCTAATTCTTCATTTGAATAACAATACTCAACATTTTTTCCTTTTTGAACACGGAATAAAGGTGGCAAAGCAATATAAACCATGCCATGTTCTAACAAAGGTCTCATATAACGATAGAAGAATGTTAATAATAAGATTTGAATATGACTCCCATCATCATCCGCATCGGTCATGATAATAACTTTATTATAGTTTGAATCTTCATAATCAAAGTCAGGTCCAACACCAGCTCCAATTGTATAAATCAAAGTATTTAATTCTTCATTCTTTTCAATATCTGCCAAAGAACATTTTTCTGTATTTAATACTTTTCCTCTTAAAGGGAGAATTGCTTGATAAACAGAATCTCTACCTTGTTTTGCAGAACCACCGGCAGAATCCCCTTCGACCAAAAATAATTCCTTAATGCGAGAATCTTTTGTACGCGCAGGCGCAAGTTTTCCAGAAAGAACTCTTTCTCCTTTTCCTACTTTTTTTCCACGTCTTGCTTCATCTCTTGCCTTACGTGCAGCAATACGCGCAAGCATTGCTTTTTGCATTTTACGAATTAACATATCAGATTGCGTTTTATTTTCTGTTAACCAATATGTTATTTGATCACTAACAACTTGTTCAACAGCAGGTTTTGCCTGTGGAGAACCAAGCTTTCCTTTTGTCTGTCCTTCAAATTGTAAAACTTCTTCTGGAACAGATACTGAAAGAATCGTTGTTAATCCTTCACGTACATCATTTCCTTCTAGATTCTTATCCTTTTCTTTTAATAATCCAGTCTTTCTTGCGTAGTCATTGATTGCTTTTGTAAAAGCACCTTTAAAACCAACTTCATGCGTGCCACCATCACTTGTACGAACTAAATTAACGAAAGAATAAGTATTTTCTTGATAATCATCTGTATATTGAAAAGCAACTTCAACATGAATGCCTAATGCATCTCCAGAAAACTTCACAGGTTGCATGAGTGGTGTTCGATCTTCATTCAAATAATTCACAAAAGCAGTAATTCCATCATCATACAAATACTTTTCTTCAACTTGTTTTTTATTTCTACGATCAATCACATCAAATTCGATTCCACTCAATAAGAATGCTTCTTCTCTAGCACGTTCTGCAACCAAATCAAATTTAAATTCTGTCGTTTGAAAAATCGTAGAATCTGGTTTAAAACGAACTGTAGAACCTGTTTTATTTGTTTTTCCTAAATGTTCTAACTTAGAAATCTTTTTCCCACCATCTTTAAAAGACATACGAACAAGTTGGCCATCATGTGCAACTTCTACTGTCAACCATTCACTCAATGCATTCACAACAGATGCACCTACACCATGTAGTCCACCTGCAGTTTTATATCCACCTTGGCTCGTAAATTTACCACCTGCATGTAATACCGTAAAAATAACTTCTAATGTATTTTTACCGGAAGCATGTTTTCCAATTGGCATTCCTCTACCATGATCGCTCACTGTCACGCTTCCATCTTCTTCTAAAGCAATTGTAATTTTTTTACCAAATCCATTCAAAGCTTCATCAACAGCATTATCTACAATTTCCCAAATCAAATGATGCAAGCCATGAGAGTCTGTAGACCCAATATACATACCAGGACGTTTTCGAACTGGTTCTAATCCTTCTAAAATTTGAATACTACTATCATCGTATTGAATTGCCATGTTTACTCCCTTTCTATAACTGAATTATTATAACAAAATTTCTTCATTTTCTCATCGTTAGAAATGATTTATGTTAGAATGTACAACGTGAGGTAAAACAAATGAAGATTTTATTTGCGATTGTATTTTCATATCTATTTGGATCTATTCCATGGGGATTAGTCATAGGAAAGGTTTTTTTTCATAAAGATATTCGTAAAGAAGGCAGTGGAAATGCTGGTGGTACAAATGCTGGAAGAGTATTAGGGAAGCCAATCGGTGTTTTAGTAATTGCCTTAGACGCATTGAAAGGATTTATTTCGATGTGTGTAGCACATTGGATCGCTCCTGGATGTGAAATCTACGCAGGACTTTCATGTTGTATTGGACATTGTTTTCCTTGTTTTGCGCACTTTAAAGGTGGCAAAGCAGTCGCTACGACTTATGGTTTCTTTTTAGGAATCACATTATTCATTACACAAAATTGGGTATTTACATTTGTTCTTCCAATTATTAGTTTCTTTGTTCTTTTGTTCTTTTCAAGAATGGTTTCATTTTCTAGCATGTGTGCTATTTGGTTAACAGGAATCATCGCAGTAATTCTGTATTTCATGCATTCTATTACAAATATCTTGGTACCAATATCAATTC
>CAVJMM010000078.1:0-8164 GCA_963650865.1 Eubacterium sp. AM49-13BH
TGTAAAAATTGGTCTATGTCGACTATGTATAAGACAACAAATTTATATAGAGCTTATATTTCCCCCTATCTTGGGAATATGAAACTAGAAGAAATAAGACCAATTACAATTGAAAACTATTATGCCAAATTAAAAGAAACAGAAAGACTTAATAAAACTGGAAAAGTAACTACTGGCACAATGCATGAAATACATCGCGTATTAAGATGTGCCTTCAACAGTGCCTTTAAATGGGAATATATTCAAAGTAATCCCTTTTTAAAAGTAGATACGCCAAAGCATGAATATGCTAAAAGAGAGATATGGACACCAGATCAAATCGCCAAGGCCTTAGAAGTTTGTGAAGATCCAAAAATATCCATTGCAATACAGTTGTCATTTGCCTGTTCTTTAAGAATTGGTGAAGTATTAGGACTCACCTGGGATGATGTGCATATTAGTGATGAAGATTTTAAAAATAACGATACTCATATCTATGTAAACAAGCAACTCGAACGTGTAAGTTTAGCAGCACTTAATAAGCTAGAAAACAAGGATGTAACCTTCATCTTCCCTCAATTCGAGATAAGAAACAATGCGACTAGGTTGGTATTAAAGAAACCAAAGACCGATAGTAGTATCCGTAAAGTATGGCTTCCTTATACCCTGGCAAACTTTTTAAAACAATGGAAAGAGAAACAAAATGAATACAAGATTGCCTATGGTGAAAACTATCAAGATTACAATATCGTTGTAAGTCAACCTAGTGGTATTCCCTGTGGTCCAAGCGTTATACGTAAAGGCTTAGCAAAGCTTGAGAAGCAAGCTAACCTACCTCACGTCGTTTTTCACTCTTTAAGGCATACAAGTACCACTTATAAGCTAAAGTTAAACAATGGCGATATAAAGGCCACTCAAGGCGATACAGGACATGCACAAGCTGACATGGTTATTGATTTATATAGTCATATCTTGGATGAAGATCGTAAGATTAATGCCCAAAAATTTGAAGATAGTTTTTATAAACAGAATGTCGAAAATTATCAAGGTGCGCCTGTTTATAACAATAAGATTGATGTTGATGTAGTGCTAGATAAAATCAAAAAAGATCCAGAATTATTAAAAATGTTAATGGATGTACTTGGCGCTGCTAAGGAATAGGTAGAAAGCCAAAAGTGTTCTGATTCCCTTTAAATCCGAAGGTTCGAAAAGCGGTTTTTAGCAAAATCGCCACTTTTTGGCCTAAATTGGATATTTTAGGTTCAGAAAAATATGTTACTGTGCCACTGTTCATTAACAAAATAACAACGAAAAGATGACAAGAAAAAAAGCAGATAAACTGCTTAGGTAAATTTCAATAATGGCGCGAATATGGCGATTTGAACGCCAGACCTGTCGCTTAGGAGGCGACCGCTCTATCCAGCTGAGCTATATCCGCATTTAGCGATATTCTATCATAATGCTTTTGAAAATTACACATCCTATCTCTACTGATTATTCAACAAAACAGATTATTAAGGTATAATATTCTTGTTTTGGAGGATCGTTCCATGGTTAAAAAAATAGCTTTATTGCTTTTATTTGGACTAGCATTTGTTGTATGCATCGTTGGTAGTTTCCCTTGGTATACAAAAATTCTAGCTGGATTAACGATGTTAGTAAGCTTTATCATTGTATTAACAACAGATTTTAAGAATTTGAAGTAACAATTCCGTTACTTCTTTTTTCTTTTATATTCTTCAACAATGAGTTCAACACATCTTTCTATTGATAAAGAAGAACTATTCAAACATAAATCATAATTCAAAGGATCTCCAAATTTCTGATCTGTATAGATTTCATAATATGCAGCTCTTCTCTTATCCTTTTCATTTAATCTCTTCTTTGGATTTACATCTGATTCGCCATATTGTTTCACAATTCTATCCGCTCTAAATTCCAAGTCCGCATAGATATAAACCTTCAATAGATTTACATCTTTTGTGTTTTTCAAAACATAATCTGCGCATCTACCAACAATGACACAATCTTCATTCGCTAAACTTCGAATCACATTGCATTGTGCGTTCCAAAGTGTCAATTGACTAGACTGTCCATAAAATCCTACATTCGCTAATGATGAGAATAGCCCATTTCCAACAGATTCACTATTCTCCTTTATATAATCTTCTGTAAATCCACTTTTCTTTGAAATCTCTGAAATGATTTCGCCATCATAGCATTTCAATCCTAATTGTTCAGAAACTAGTTTTCCAATGGTTCTTCCACCACTTCCAAATTGTCTAGAAATCGTAATAATTGTATTTGTCATCATGATTACCCCAACTCTTCTTTTATTAATCATACGACATTTTCACACAATTGTTCACGGAAAGTTCAGATACTTTTTAGCACTCTTGTTATTTGTGTGCTAAACTAATATCGTTAAAGAGAGGTGATTTATTTTGAATCCTACAAATAACTCAAATAAACCAAAAAGACCTATTATTTATTACTATGCAATTGTAATGTTAATACTTGCTATGTTGAATCTCGTTATGGTTCCATCCATGAGAACTTCCAAGATTCAAGATGCAAATTACTCTACATTTGTAACAGAAACAAATAATAACAATGTAAAAGAAGTACAAGAAGAAAGTAACCAAATTCTGTACATGTTGAAAGATAGTGATACGGTCTATCGTACAGGTAAATTTAATGATCCAGATCTATTAGAACGTTTGGAAGAACACAATGTTGAATTTACAGCTGAAATCGTTGAAGAGACTTCCCCTATCCTTTCATTCTTATTAGGTTGGATCTTTCCAACAATACTTGCTTCTATTTTATTACATGCGTTAATGTCACGTAGTAAAGGTGGTGCCGGTGGATTTGGTGGATCTATGTTTAACATTGGAAAATCAAATGCACGTGTTTATGACAAAAATAAACAAAGCATACGCTTTAATGATGTTGCTGGTGAAGATGAAGCCAAGGAATCCTTACAAGAAATCGTTACCTATTTAAAGAATCCTGGAATGTATAAAGAAATTGGTGCGACAATGCCTAAAGGCATTTTACTCGTTGGTCCTCCAGGAACAGGTAAAACAATGCTTGCAAAAGCTGTAGCTGGAGAAAGTAATGTTCCATTCTTTTCTATCTCAGGTTCAGAATTCGTAGAATTATTTGTTGGTATGGGTGCTTCTAAAGTAAGAGATCTATTCAAACAAGCCAAGGAAAAAGCACCATGTATCGTATTTATTGATGAAATTGATGCGATTGGTGGAAAACGTAATGCTTCTGGTATGGGTGGAAATGATGAACGTGAACAAACTTTGAACCAATTATTAACAGAAATGGATGGTTTTGAAGGAAATAGTGGCGTTATTATCTTAGCCGCAACAAACAGACCAGAAAACCTCGATCCTGCATTATTAAGACCAGGTAGATTTGATAGAAGAGTTCCTGTTGAATTACCTGATTTACAAGGAAGAGAAGATATCTTAAAAGTACATGCAAAGAAAGTAAAAACAGAAAACAACATTGATTACAATATCATTGCGAGAATGGCTTCCGGTGCAAGTGGCGCAGAACTTGCGAATATCATCAATGAAGCAGCATTAAGAGCTGTTAGAGAGCATCGTAAAGTTGTTACACAAAAAGATCTAGAAGAAAGTATTGAAGTTGTATTTGCTGGATACCAAAAGAAAAATGCAATTCTTTCTGATGAAGAAAAGAAAACTGTTTCTTATCATGAAGTTGGACACGCTTTGATTGCTGCATTACAATCACATTCTGCTCCTGTTCAAAAGATTACGATTATCCCAAGAACTTCAGGTGCATTAGGTTATACAATGCAAGTGGAAGAAGGAAATCATTATCTTTATACAAAAGAAGAATTAGAAAATCGTATCGCTACATTAACGGGTGGCAGAGCTGCTGAAGAAGTGGTATTTGATAAAGTTACAACTGGTGCATCCAATGACATTGAACAAGCAACTAAAATAGCTAGATCTATGATTACACAATATGGTATGTCGAATGACTTTGACATGGTCGCAATGGAATCCATCAACAATAAATATCTTGGTGGAGATGCAAGTCTAGCTTGTTCTGATACAACAGCTGCTGAAATTGATAAACAAGTTGTAGCTTTAGTTACAAAGCAACATAACAAGGCAAAGAAATTATTAGAAGATCATCGTGAAGATCTTGATCGTATCGCTAATTATCTCTATGAGAAAGAAACGATTACTGGTGAAGAATTCATGGATATCTTAGATCATCCTGAAAAGTATCAAAAGAATGATGAAATCATTGATGCAGAAATTATTGACTAAAAAGAATCTGAAAAGGTTCTTTTTATTTATGAAAACATTTTCATAGATTTCAGAAATAATTTTAAACTTTTTTCAGAAAGATGTTGACCTATGTTTTCTCTAGGGATATTATAGTCATCGTAGAAACTGAAATGCAGTGAACAGAACATACTTCTAGTGTTGAACTTTGAAGAGAGTTGTCGTTAGGTGTAAGACAACAAGCAAAACATCTGAAGTCTCATCTGGGAGTAGCGCACTGAACAAGTTAACGCTTTGATCAGAACACGCTGAAGCTGAACGACCTTTCTAGAGAGTTGTTATTTGGTGAAAGACAACAAGGAACACAGTTATCAGTATCCTCTGTGAGCAGCGCTCTGAATTAAGTAAGATGCGCCGGAACCCTCCGATATCAGGGTGATCGTTGTTGGACGAGAAAGTGGTTAGTATTTTACTAACAAGCAAAGTGGTACCGCGGAAGTTATAGGCTTTCGTCTTTGCATCAAATGATGCAGAAGACGTGAGCCTTTTTGTTTCTTGATGATCAGTTTCGTTTGATAAGCCAAAATGGCAGAAGGGGAAAGACATGAACAGTTTATTTATCTTATTATTCGCAGTAGTCGTTCTGTTAGCAGGTTACTTGTTATACGGAAGATGGCTCGCTAAAACTTGGGGAATCGACCCAAAAGCAGACACTCCTGCTACACGTCATAACGATGGAAAGGATTATTCACCTTCCAGTCGTTTAACAGTTTTCGCTCATCAATTTTCATCTATCGCTGGTGCTGGACCAGTACAAGGTCCAATCTTAGCAGCTGTATTCGGTTGGGTACCTGCATTGCTTTGGCTATTGATTGGTGGCGTATTCTTCGGTGCATTACAAGACTTCGCTTCTTTATATGCTTCTGTTAAAAATGATGGTAAATCAATCGGTTTGATCATTGAACAATACATTGGTAAAAAAGGACGTAAGTTCTTCACATTATTCTGCTGGTTATTCTCACTATTAGTTATTGCAGCATTCACATCTATGACATCTTCTACATTCAATGGTTTTGTTACAGGAACAGATGGCAGTGTGACACAAAACTTCAATGGTGCAGCCGCAGCTACAATCTCATTCTTATTTGTAGGTTGTGCAATTGTATTTGGATTAATTCAAAAGAAATTCCCAAATTTAAAAGAATGGCATAAGGTTGTTATCTCACTTGCATTCATCGTATTTATGTTCGCAGCAGGTATGAAATTGCCAGTTTATATGACAGCAGCACATTGGAATTATGTCATCATGGTTTACTTATTTGTCGCAGCAGTTGCTCCAATGTGGTTACTCATGCAACCACGTGACTATATGACAACATTCATGTTCATCGGTATGATCCTTGGTGGTGTCGTTGGTGTTTTGATGGGACATCCTGAAATGAAGTTAAATGCATTCAATGGATTTGTAATCACAAGTTCTACAGGTTCTAAATCTTATATGTTCCCTACACTATTCGTTACAATTGCATGTGGAGCTATCTCTGGTTTCCATTCCTTAGTATCTTCTGGAACATCTTCTAAGACAGTATCTAACGAAACAGACATGTTACCAGTTGGATATGGTGCAATGATTCTCGAAACTTTACTTGGTGTTATCTCATTAATCGTTGTTGGTGCAGTTGCAGTTAATGGTGCAGTACCAAGTGATCTCACACCTTTCCAGATCTTCTCACAAGGTGTTGCTGGATTCTTAGAGAAATTCGGTATTCCTGTAAGTGTTGCAAATGTATTTATGACAATGTGTATCTCCGCTTTAGCTCTTTCTACTTTGGATTCTGTTGGCAGAATCGGAAGACTTTCTTTCCAAGAACTATTCACATCTGATGATCCAAATGAAGAATTACCTGCTTGGAAAAAAGTTGTTTCTAACCAATACTTCGCTACAGCTATCACACTTGTTTTAGGTTATGTATTATGTTTAGGTGGATATTCTAATGTATGGGCATTATTTGGAAGTGCCAACCAATTATTAGGTGCATTGGTATTGATCTCTATTGCAGTATTCATGAAAGCAACAAACAGAAAATCTTGGATGTTCTATCTACCAATGATCTTCATGTTCTGTGTTACTTTCACAGCAATCACATTAAATGTAATCACAAACGTTCAAGCTTATATGAATGGAACTGCTGTATTCCTTGTAAATGGTTTACAGTTAATCGTAGCTTTATTCTTAGTTGTACTAGCAGTAATCGTTGCAGTACACTGTGGAAAGATTTTATTCTCTATTGGTAAAACACCAGAAAACGCAAAAGTTAAAAATGACGGAAAGCAGGCAGCATAAAATGGCAGAAAAAGAATTAGATTGGAAAAATATTGGATTTCAATATCGTCAAACAGACAAACGCTTCGTAGCAAACTATGAAGATGGCAAATGGGATGAAGGAACTTTATCCTCTGATGCACAAGTTACATTGAATGAATCAGCAGGTATTCTTCAATATTGTCAACAAGTATTTGAAGGAATGAAGGCTTATCGTTGGGAAGATGGAAGTGTTGTTTGCTTCCGTCCTGACCAAAACGCTAAGAGAATGTATGATTCTGCACAAAGAATCGAAATGCCTCCAGTTCCAGAAGAACTATTCCTCAAAGCAATTGATGAAGTTGTAAAAGCGAATGTTGATTGGATCCCACCATATGGTAGTGGTGCATCCCTCTATATTCGTCCATACGAATTCGCAACAGGTATTGTTATTGGTGTAAAACCAGCAGATGAATATCAATTCCGTGTATTCACAACTCCAGTTGGTCCTTACTATAAAGGTGGTGCTACTCCTATCGCACTACAAGTATCTGATTTTGATAGAGCTGCGCCTCATGGAACAGGTGCTGTAAAAGCCGGTCTAAACTACGCAATGAGTTTGCACGCTTCTGTTCTTGCACATCAAAATGGATTTAGCGAAAACCTATACCTCGATCCAGCTACACGTACTTATGTTGAAGAAACTGGTGGAAGTAATGTTATCTTTGTAGACAAAGACAATAACCTCGTTGTTCCAAAGAGTAATTCTATTCTTCCTTCTATCACTCGTCGTTCCGTTGTTTATGTTGCAGAACATTATCTCAACCTCAAAGTTGATGAAAGACCTGTAAAATACGAAGAAATTAAAAACTTCAAAGAATGTGCTCTCTGTGGTACAGCAGCTGTTATTTCTCCAGTTGGTAAGATCGTTAATCATGAGGAAACACTTGAAATCCCAAGTGGCATGGAAAAAGCTGGTGAAGTCGTATCCAAAATCTACGAAACACTTACTGGTATTCAATCTGGTAAGATTGAAGCTCCAGAAGGTTGGATCAGAAAAATCATGTAATCAAATTGGACTGTTACAAAGGAAATTCCTGTATCAGTCCTTTTTTATGTCTTACACGAAGTATAAATTCATTCATCACACTTCCGTACCATCCCGTATAAAATTATTTTATATTAACACTCTTAAAATTCTTTCCTTCTATCTGTATAATGAAATCAAGGTAGGAAGCAAATATGGAATACACAAAAATAAAAGTTACTAGTCAAGATGACGCAAAACGTTTTAATAGTACAATTGCAATAACCGGAGATCCTGATTTATATCGATTAGGTGTTATTATTGGGCTCAGTGTAAAAGCCTGGTTTGAACATTGTTGGCTGTTTGAAACAAAAAATCCAAGAATTACATATCTTTTTGATAATTGGGATGACTATGATTTTTGTTCCAGCAAAAAATTGAGCGAATCACATTTGTCAGACTTAGGTGAAATGTTTACTTATGAATATGATACGGGCGAAAGTTATGACTTTGATTGCAAAATCGTGAACTACTCACGACCTACGCTTACGCTTAGAGGTCTGAGCTTCTTGCTTCATC
>CAVJMM010000079.1:0-8128 GCA_963650865.1 Eubacterium sp. AM49-13BH
TTTCTTTTCCTTCTGCAGTAATAGAATACGTTTGGTTTTTTTCTAAATTAATCTTCACGAATGAAGTTGTTAAAGTTTGGTTTTTAGATACATATTCTTTATTGAAAGGATGATTTTGTAACTTCAACCACAAAGAGTATAAATATTCTTCATCTTGAAAATCCACTCTATTTAATGGTGTATTATCCAAAGCATGTCCCATATAATATTGACTGTCAGAAGTAGTAAAACCTAATGTATATAAATGTGTAGCTAGATTTCTTCTTAGTAAATATGTTGTTGGATCCTTTTCTCCAAGATCATATTCTGTATTGGAATCTGCATGAATGATATAAGATAATCCTGAAACATCATTCTCATTAACTTTTATCTTTTCACGCAATACCATTCTACCTGCAGCACTTAAATCATAAGAATTACATCTTTTTGTATAATTTATCCCCTTACAAGAGATAGGAAGTTCATCAATGGAATGAAATACTTTTCCATTCTTATCTGTATATGGGAATTCAATTTTTGATTCTAAGAAATGCTTTCTTTGATCTAATAGATCTTTCAACCGAGCAACGATAGGTAATTGTCTTGGTGCGTTATATGTCTTACCACCTAGTTTTAATTTATTACTAAAAAGCTGTGTTGTTTGATAGACCTGCATATAATAACAACCTGGATGATCTTTCATTTCTTTGATATGCCGCCATTCCAATCCACAAGCTTCATTATTTCTAACCCCCATAAAGAACATTAAAGCGAGTCCAATATTTTCTCCAATTTCTGTTTCCTGATCAAATAAATATGCATCTACGATCTTTTCCTCATCAAATGTTAATGACTTTTTTAAAAGAAGAATTGCGGAATCAATATCTTCTTTTGCTAGATGAGTTCTTTTAAACTTGTATTCACTTCCCCATAATGTCGCAGGATCAACTAGATTCATAGGATCATTAAAATAACATTCAATCGGATCAAATACTAAATGTTCTAAATTTGTTTTTACGCTTTCTTCTGTATAAGGAGAATTCTCACGGATCAAATCTAATAATTCATTGATTTGGTCATCATGATAGATGGAAGCTGGCCGAGCTGGATTTACATAAGGAAATATCACTTCATTATATCTTCTGATATATTCTTCTTTTGTTTTAAGAAGAACATTTTTTGTATAAATATCAAAGTACTTTCTGACTGCACCAATAAAGTTCATTTCTCCTTTTGGTGTTTTAGTTTCATATTTCAAATTAAATTGTTCCATAACAATTACTCTTCCTCTAAAGGTAGAACCTTTAATTCAAATCCATAATCATTTTCAATTTCCAATTCAGTATCCTCATATGATTGTGCCAAAATAGTTAGATTTGTTCTCTTTTGTGTATCAAGATCCGTAACATATTTACTAACCAATCCCTTTATTAACTTAGAGGATTCTGGATTTATTTTCTGAAAGATGCTAGCGAATCTTTCTTGTTTTATTTTTAGAATCAATTGCGAAGCAGGATTTGCGTAATCACAATAATTGCGTGCAAATGTAATATCTTGCTTTGTCCCTAACAGATAATCAATTTCACTTTTTTCAAAAGCACAATCTACAGCGTAGTGTCTATAATTTGTTCGAAAGATATCACCCATATAATCATTGAGATCCATCTTCTTTTCTTCTTCGGCAGTTGTAGGTAAACTGATTTCATTTTTAGTCAAATATTTCTTAAGAACTCTACGAATAATTTCATTTGTTTGAGAAGGTGAATAGATTTCTACTACACCATTGATCAAATGCTTTCCTCCATCTATGACTGCCCGTTCTTTTAATGTTGTGAAATCAGAAATATGATATGTATCCATTTGTCTACTCATTTCTTCCCGCAAAAGTTTTTCTAATTCTTCACATACTGGAACATATCTATACTTTTCTTTCTTTTGCAATTTCATAAAACTTGATCCATCAAAAGAAGCTTTTTTTCTGACAATGATTCTCATAAAAGTTTTGTTCTCAAATACTTTTATCGTTTCAAGATCCTTCCATTGAAGTGCACAAATGACATTTGTTTCTAATCCCGTCATCAATTTGATGAGAATTGCTAGACCTCTACAATCTCCTTTTTTATACATATGTAATGCTGACTGATAGATTCCAACTAATTGATCTTTATCAAAGTGACGTTTTACTAATGCATTTCTCACTTGCACGTATGCCTTGCTTTCATTACTGATTCGTAATACTACTTGTTTAATTGGATTATGTTTGATGTGCTTTTTCTCTACAAGTGCGTCAAAGAAATCAGATAAAACATTCTTAAATGCAATTGCTTTTTGAATACCATCATACCCTTCATAAATTCTTTGAATCTCATTGTCAATGACTTCTTCTGTAATATCTTGTACACATAAAGTACCTAAATAAGAATCTAATCCTCTATCAAAAAGCTCTTCATTTCCTTCAAAGATCTCATCCAATTCTGGATGAAAATATCTCAAAGTTTTCAAAGAAATTTGTTCATCATCACAATCAAATACTTTAATCATTTCTGAACGAATATCATAAATGGCAGCCTTTTGTTTTACATTTTCATATGGATAAACTTTTAAAAGCCACTCATCAATGTTTGTTTCTGAAACAGAACGAACCGACTTTTTTGTTTGCGTTAAGATTGTTTTATGATCTTTTGGATCAAGAATATATGCATTGATACGTTTTGTATTATCCTCATTATCTCTCAACGTATAACGGATACTGATCTCTTCTGAGAAATAAATTTCTTGAGATTGATTACGTAAATTGTCAGATTTTTTAGAAAAGTTTCTTTCACCATAGCGATACAAAGAACGAAACTTTTTCTCATCATCTGTAGTTTCCACTTCAATAACCAATGGCTTTCTTTCTAAATATTGTGACTGTTGATTGGTAATAATCTTGTATTGTCGAATGTTATAAGTTGGTTCTTTTTCTTCTGGAAAGAGCGAAAAATCGATTTCTGATTTCCTTTTTGGAAGTGTTCCATAATTCACTTCTGGTGGAAATAGTGCCACATCTTGCAAGCAAAAATTTTCATCTTCTTTATGTGATTGATAAATTTCAAATACAATATCGTCACTTCCAAATGCACATACATTTGTAGAAACATATTCATTTAAAAAGAATTCAATGATACTTTTTCCAATCAGATTTGTATCAGTTTTATTTAAAAATAACAAAAGATTTCCAATAGAACCTTGATTCGTATAGATGTAATCTCCAACATCATCTGTTGAAATAAAATGGAAATGTTTGTTATAAGTCGCACTATAAATCGAACATAAATATTTATTTTCAATAACAAAAGTTACATCAACATTTTCAAGATATGGATCACTGTTCCATTTTTCGAGAAACCAAGATGACGGTTGAAATACCAAAACTTCTTTGGAAGTATCTCTCAATTTTGATGTGAAGTCATAGAATATTTTGTGATTTTCAAGGAAATAATCATTACAATCTGGATTATATTCAAACAACAATCCAATATCAAATACATACAATTTTGGATCAATCATTGATGAAAAAATTTTGTTGATCGTACTAGTTGCTTTCTTAGCAGTCAATCCTTCAATTGGTTTTCTACTTAATTCAGCTGCTAAAGTTTGATGCAATTTCATGATGTCGTTCACAAAATAGTTGAACATTTGCAATTGCCATTTTAGATCGTTCGAAAACTTTTCCAACAAATCCAATAGCTTTTGAATATCTTTTTGGACCACAAGTTCATTCTCTTTTACGAGCTTGATTCGGTTTGTTGTCGTATAAAAGTTTGTGAAAAGTTCTTCCGTAACAAAGGAAAGTTTTGGCTCATTAGAATATTTTTTTTGAAATTCTACCCAAGGATTTCTCACAAAACCTTTCTGATGCTTCCGATTATTTTCTAATAACTCTTCCACTTTCATACAGGCATAAATCAGATTCCCTTGTTGCCGTTGGCCAAAAGTTGGTCGCGATATCACGTTTTTGGCAGTCGGAAAATCTTCAATCACACCATTCCCTTCAAACCTTAAAAACGAAATAATATCCTTTTGTTGAGGGTCATTAATGTAATTCCCAATTAATTTACTGTTTTCTTGTATTAGATTAAACTTTTTCATATTCCTACAATTATTATATCATATGGTGATAGCGCACATAGATTAATTTCTATATTTACGCAAAATAACAACCATAACAACGTTCTATTGTTGGTCAAGAGTTGGTCAAAACACAAAAAAAGATGCATAAACACGCTATTTATACACCTTTTTGATATACCGGCACTATTCGAACTCAATAGTTCCAGGAGGTTTACTTGTTAAATCATACATTACTCTATTAACACCTTTGACTTCATTAATAATACGAGTCATACAAGTTTGTAATGTTTCAAAAGGAATCTCTGCTGCTGTAGCTGTCATAAAATCAGAAGTAATAACACCTCTTAACACAACTGCGTAATCATATGTTCTATGATCACCCATAACACCAACAGATCTCATATTAGATAATGCCGCAAAGAATTGTCCTTTACCCATATCAATACCAGCTTTTTCTAATTCTTCTCTATAAATTGCATCTGCTTTTTGTACAATTTTTACTTTTTCAGCAGTTACTTCACCTACGATACGAATACCAAGTCCTGGTCCTGGGAAAGGTTGTCTAAATACAAGTTCCTTAGGAATTCCTAGTTCTAATCCAACTTGTCTTACTTCATCTTTAAACAAAGCTTTTAATGGTTCAATGATTTCTTTGAAATCTACGTGATCTGGCAATCCACCTACGTTGTGATGTGATTTAATGACTGCACCTTTTCCAATTCCTGATTCTACAACATCCGGATAAATTGTTCCTTGTGCTAAATAATCCACTGCACCAATTTTCTTTGCTTCTTTTTCAAATACATTGATAAATTCAGCACCAATAATCTTTCTCTTTTGTTCTGGATCAGTTACTCCTGCTAATTTCTCATAGAAATAATCTTGTGCATTTACTCTGATGAAGTTCAATTCATATGGTCCTTCTGGTCCAAATACTTTTTCAACTTCATCACCTTCATCTTTTCTTAATAAACCATGATCAACAAATACACATGTTAATTGTTTTCCAATTGCTTTAGAAAGTAATACTGCACAAACAGATGAATCAACTCCACCACTTAATGCACACAATACTTTTCCATCTCCAACTTCTTCTCTGATTTTTTTGATTGTGTTTTCTGCAAAAGAATCCATTTTCCAAGTTCCTTTACAACCACAGATATCATATACAAAGTTATGGAATAATTTTGTACCTTCTTCAGTATGAACAACTTCTGGATGGAATTGTACTGCATACAAATTCTTTTCTGTATTTTCCATACCTGCTACAGGACAAACTGGAGTATGTGCTGTAATATGAAAACCTTCCGGAACACTCGCAATATAGTCTGTATGAGACATCCATGTAATAGATTCTTTTTTCCAATCTCCTAATAATTTAGAACTATCTTTCAAAGTAACTTCTGTACGTCCATATTCACTTGTTGGAGCTGTTTTTACTTCACCATTTAGTAAATACGCCATTAATTGAGCACCATAACAAATACCCAATACAGGAATTCCCAATTCAAACAATTGTGGATCATAAGATAAAGAATCTTCTAAATACACACTATCCGGTCCACCTGTCAAAATGATTCCTTTTGGATTCATTTCTTTAATTTTTTCAATTGACATTGTATATGGATGTATTTCACAATAAACATGGTTTTCTCTGACTCTTCTTGCGATGAGCTGTTTATATTGCCCACCAAAGTCTAGAACTAAAATCATTTCTTCTGCCATATATTCTCCTTACGCTTTTTTCTCTAACGCAGCTGCAATAAATCCCTTAAATACCGGATGTGCTTTATTTGGTCTACTCTTAAATTCAGGATGGAATTGTACCCCGACAAAGAAATCACACGAATCATTTTCAACAACTTCTACAAGATTTGCTTCTGGATTAATACCACCAATTGTCATTCCATGACTTTTATAATCGTCTAAAAATTCATTGTTAAATTCATATCTATGTCTATGTCTTTCAGAAATATCTTGTACACCATACAACTTAGAAACCTTTGTTCCCTCTTCTAATCTGCATGCATAGGCACCAAGTCTCATTGTTCCACCCTTGTCAATATCATCAGATTGTCCATGAATGAAATCAATTACTTTATGCTTAGAATTCTTATCAAATTCACTAGAATTTGCATCTGTATATCCTAATACATTTCTAGCAAATTCAATTGTAGCAACTTGCATACCTAAACAAATTCCAAAATAAGGAACATTATTTTCTCTAGCATATTTACAAGCTGTAATCATACCTTCAATTCCACGGTCACCAAATCCACCAGGAACAATGATACCTTGTACATCTCTAAAGATTGCGGATGCAGTTTCATCTGTAATATCTTCAGATTCTACCCATTTGATATGAACATTCGCACCCGTTTCATAGCCACCATGTTTTAAAGATTCTACTACAGATAAATATGCATCATGTAAAGCTACATATTTTCCAACAAGAGCAATATTCACTTCATCATTAGAAGAATGAATTCTATCAAGCATTGTATTCCATTCTGTTAGATCAATTGTTCCAGCATCTAAATGTAATTCTCTACAAACAATTTCTGAAAAATTCTGTTCTTCCAACATAATTGGTGCTTCATACAAATCAGCAACTGTTGTATTTTCAATTACACAATCAGGTTTTACATTACAGAATAATGAAATCTTTTCTTTTACAGATTGTGGTAACTTACCATCACATCTAGGAATAATAATATTTGGTCTAACACCTAAATTTTGTAATTCTTTTACAGAATGTTGTGTTGGTTTAGATTTATATTCATTAGAGCCAGAGATATATGGAACAAGCGTTACATGGATAAAACAACAATCATTAGGTTTTTCAATAGAAATTTGACGAATTGCTTCTAAGAATGGTTGTGATTCAATATCACCAACTGTCCCACCAATTTCAGTGATAACAATATCAGCATTCGCATGTTCACCAACATTATAAATAAAACGCTTTATTTCATTTGTAATATGAGGAATGATTTGAACAGTTTCTCCTAAATATTCTCCTCTTCTTTCCTTCTGCAAAACATTCCAATAAGCCTTACCAGAAGTTAAATTTGAAAACTTATTTAAATTTTCATCAATAAATCTTTCATAATGTCCTAAATCAAGATCAGTTTCTGCACCATCTTCTGTAACAAAAACTTCACCATGTTGATAAGGAGACATTGTTCCAGGATCCACATTCATATATGGATCTAATTTCTGTGAAATAACACGAAATCCTCTCTGCTTTAAAAGTCTGCCTAAAGATGCTGCTGTAATACCCTTTCCAAGGCCAGAAACAACACCACCCGTAACAAAAATATGCTTCATATATCCTTCCTCCATTACTATTTTAAACAAAAAGAGGGCACTAAACCTAACGACTCAAACGTCGTTTTTTTTAATGTCCTCTACGACCTAGAAATATTACACCTTTACACCAATTCTGGCAAGAATTATTTTATCAATTTTTCTTACATTATCTTTTCTATTTTATCTTTTGATAAACCAGTGTATTTCTCAATCTTATCCATTGGTTCGTGATCCAATAACATTTGCTTCGCTAATGCTTGCATTGCTTCTAGTTTTCCTTCCGCTTTCCCTTCTTCTTTTGCCTTGGCATTTGATATTGCATTTTCTTCTCGATTTACTTCTCTTACAAATTCCTTGAACATCATGTAGTCTTTCCTCATTTCATCATCTGCTTTGACTTTTTCATGAATTCTTTTAATGATTCAGAAGAATCATATGTAACAATTATGTTAAAGGCGAGAAAGATCCTCTGCTGAAATTCCTGTAAGACTAATGATTTCATCAAGACCATAGCCTTTTTGTAGCATTTGCTTCGCTAATGCTTGCATTGCCGCTTGCTTCCCTTTTTCTATCCCAATTGAAATACCTTCGGACTTTCCTTTTTCTACACCTATTGAAATACCTTCTTCTTTTGCTTTGGCATTTGATAATGCATTCTCTTCTCGATTTACTTCTCTTACAAATTCCTTGAACATCATGTAGTCTTTCCTCATTTCATCATCTG
>CAVJMM010000080.1:0-8065 GCA_963650865.1 Eubacterium sp. AM49-13BH
TCATTGACATGAAAACTGAAGATTTGTTTGATTATTCAATTGCGTGAAGTCACCAATCTGCTAATATAGCCAACTTTTTTTAGTGAATAGTAACAATGAATTTCATGTGTAATTCTTATTCATCTTGTGAAAAAGTAGGAATGCGTTTATAATTTTATTGCAATTTCGAAGAAAGAGAAATTCTATTTCATTCTTTTATAGAGACAATGATTAGGTGAAAGCATTGATTGAAATGAATTAGAAAAGACACTCTGGAGAAGATGCCTGAAAGATAGTAGGGTAATCCGTTGACCGCGTTAAGGAAATGAAGTGTGCATCTATATTGTAGATGTGAAGTAAGGTGGTACCGCGCTAACAGCGTCCTTTCGATGGAAGGGCGTTTTATTTTATTGTAAAGGAGGAAACGTTATGAATTATCAAACACCTAGAGGAACATATGACATTTTACCAGAAGAAATGAATGCATGGCATGATGTAGAAAATGTAATCCGTGATGTAACAAAACATTATCGTTATCAAGAAATTAGAACACCATATTTTGAAACAACAAATGTATTTAAAAGAGAAAATGATTCAAGTGATATGGTCAATAAAGAAATGTATACATTCCAAATGGGAAATGATTCTTATACATTAAGACCAGAAGGAACAGCTGGTGTTATTCGTGCATTTGATCAACATAAACTATATGGTTCTATGGAAATGCCTGCACGTTTCTACTATATGGGAGCGATGTTTAGACATGAAAGACCACAAAAAGGTAGACAACGTCAATTTACACAGTTTGGTGTTGAAAACATTGGTGCGAAATCTAGTGAATTAGATGCTGAAACAATTGCGTTAGGATATGACATTGTAAAAAGAATGGGGATTTCATCTGTTAAGGTATTAATCAATACATTAGGAGATGATGCATCTAGAAGTGCATATCGAGAAGCTCTCAAGAAACATTTTGAACCACATTTAGATGAATTATGTTCAGATTGTCATAGAAGATTTGAACAAAATCCATTAAGAATCTTAGATTGTAAGATTGATCATGATCAAGAATGTATGAAATCTGCACCTTCTTTAAAAGATTATTTGAATGAAGAAAGTAAAGATTATTTTGATAGAGTTTTAAAAGCTTTAGATACTTTAGGAATTCCATACGAAATTGATGATCGTTTGGTAAGAGGCTTAGATTACTATACACATACTGTATTTGAAGTTGTTTCAACACGACCTGAATCTGGTTCACAAGCAACAATCTTTGCGGGTGGTAGATATGATCACTTTGTAGAATACTATGGTGGACCTGAAATGAGTGGAATTGGGTTTGCGATTGGTTTAGAAAGATTGATTTCACTCGCAAAAGAAGAAGGACATGATTTTGGTGGAGAAACACCATTAGATGCTTATGTGATTGGCTTAGGTGATGTGAATGATTCTGTGTTGAAATATACACAGCAGTTAAGACATGCTGGTTATGTTGCAGAAGGAAATCTTGTAAAAAGAGGATTAAAAGCACAGTTTAAATCTGCAGATCGTAAACAAGCAAAGTACATTGTCATTTTGGGTGAAGATGAAGTGGCAAATGGAACAGTTAATATTAAAAAGAGTGGTGAAGAACAACAAACGATTTCTAGTGATAAATTGATTGAAACAATCAATCAATGGGAAGGAAAATAAAATGGAAAGAACACATGAAAATGGAACATTACGAGCAAGTGATGCTGGTAAGAAAGTAACATTAATTGGCTGGGTTTCAAAAAGAAGAAATCTTGGATCATTAGCTTTTATTGATTTAAGAGATAGAAGTGGTATCGTACAGATTACATTTGATGAAACAATGGCTGAAAAAGTAAAAGATGTTCGTAATGAATATATCTTACAAGTCAAAGGAACTGTACAATTGCGTAAGGATGCAAATCCTAAGATGCCAACTGGTGAAATTGAAGTACATGCAGAAGAAGTGAATATTGTTAATACTGCAGATACACTTCCAATTGATTTATCAGAAGATTCTACATCTAGTGAAGATACAAGATTGAAATATCGTTATCTTGATTTAAGACGTGCAACGATTCAAAAAAATCTTGTTTTAAGACATAAGATTTGTATGGTTGCTAGAAGAGTATTGGATGAAGAAGGATTCATTGAAATTGAAACACCAATTCTAGCGAAAAGTACACCAGAAGGTGCAAGAGATTATCTTGTTCCATCTAGAGTCTATAATGGACATTTCTGGGCATTACCACAATCTCCACAAATCTATAAACAACTATGCATGATTGGTGGAATGGAAAAATATTTCCAGATTGCTAGATGCTTTAGAGATGAAGATCTTAGAGCTGATAGACAACCAGAATTCACACAAATCGATATTGAAATGAGTTTTGGAGATGAAGATACGATCTTTGGTATCGTAGAAAATCTCATGCACAATATCTTCAAAGAAACAAAGAATTATGATCTAGAAGAACACTTCGTAAGATTACCTTGGGAAGAATGTATGAAGAGATATGGTTCTGATAAACCGGATATTCGTTTTGGAAATGAAATTCAAGATATTACAGATCTATTCAAGAATACAGAATTTGCGGTATTTAAAAATGTTGTAGAAGATCCAAGAGGAATGATTGGTGCTTTGAAGTTTGAAAATGCACAAGATAAATATTCTCGTAAAGGATTAGATAAATTACAAGAATTTGTAAAACATGGTTTCAAAGCAAAAGCATTAGCTTATCTAAAGATGGCAAATGGTGAATTAACAGGTTCTGTTGTAAAACCACTTTCTGAAGAAGAAAAGAAAGCAGTTGTTGAAAGATTAGAAATCAAAGATGGTGATTTAATATTGATCATTGCAGATAACAATCGTATCGTTGAATCTTCATTAGGTGCATTAAGAGTAAAGATTGCTCATGAATTAGATTTGATTCCAAAGGGTGAATCTTATAAGTTCTTATGGGTAACAGATTTCCCAATGTTTGAGTATTCGGAAGAAGAAAATCGTTGGGTTGCTGCACATCATCCATTTACTGCACCAAAGGAAGAAGATATTGACAAGTTGTTTACAGATCCAGAACATGTATCTTCTAGAGCGTATGATCTTGTTTTAAATGGTTATGAATTATTATCTGGTTCTATCCGTATTCATGATCAAGAATTACAAGAAAAAGTATTTGAAGCAATTGGATTATCTATGGAAAAGGCAAAGGAAAGATTTGGTTTCTTCTTAGATGCATTTAAATTTGGTACTCCTCCACATGGTGGTGTTGGTATCGGATTAGAAAGATTGACAATGGTATTAGCTGGTACAGATAATATCAGAGATGTGGTTGCGTTTCCAACAACGAATTCTTCATTAGATCTTATGTCAGAAGCTCCTGGTACAGTTGATGATGAACAATTAGCAGTATTGGGCATTGAAGTAAGTAAGAAAGAAGAACAATAATATACAATTCGATGTGAATTGTTCACTATGAAATGAAAGTACTATTTGATATAATACTTTCTGTTGAATATAAAGAAAGGTAAAAGAATATGAGTACATTTTGGTCCAGTGTTTTATGGTTTTTAGCTGGTGCAGTTGTTGCAGCTATCGCAACATTCTTCATTTCTAGAAATTATTTCCAAAAACAAATTGAAGAAAATCCACCAATCAATGAAAAGATGATTCGTGCGATGTTCATGCAGATGGGAAGAAAACCTAGTGAAGCACAAGTTCGTCAAGTTATGAAATCTATGGGTGTAAAACCTAAAGAAGACAAAGAAAAAGACAAGAAGAAAAAATAAGAAAGAGAGATATCTCTTTCTTATTTTTTAATCTTTATTAGAAGTTTATTTGGAGAGTGTGTATCTTCTGTATTATATGCAATGCTAGGTTCTTTGATTAGATAATCAATGCATTCTCGAAATGTTTTAGATGGATTTCCTGAATAACCTAAAGCTTCATACAAACTTCTTTCTGAATATTCATTTTCTTCTAATGCAGATAAGATTTCTTGTTGCAATTGTTTTCTTGTTTTTCTGATCTTTCTATTTGTTTTTTGCATTGGATTTGAAAGAAAAGCTTTGTGAATTGGCAAAATAACTGTAAAGAATGTGCGGTCAGCATCTGTAAGAAATTTTGGCAATGGAGAACCGTTTGCTTCAATACATCTTAATGCAGTCGGTATTCCAGTATTTCTTCCTTCTACAAGATGCAATTCTTTTAAAAAATCTCCAATTCTTCGATTGCGATATCTTCGAGAACGCATTTGTAATTTGATGAGATCTTCATCTGTAATGGAACGATCAGGACCAGGTGTACTTGTGATTTCAATACAATCTTTTTCAATGCGTATCGTAATAGGTTCATGAATTTGATAAGAGCGATGATAGATTGCATTTGATATGAATTCTTCTAAAGCTTCATAGCTATAATTTTTGATGCGAACACATTCAGGTTGATTGGGAAGCTTATATATCTTTTCGACAATGATATTGTTTTTGATATAGCGCAATACATCTCTTAATTGTTGATCAATCGGTCCAGAGAAAATTCTTTCTTCCATTCCTTGTCCTGTAGCGTCAGGAATATTTACAAGTTCAATTCTACTATAAGGAAAGAAATTTTCTGGTTCATCATGAAAAAACAAAAGGCCAACATTTAATGGTTTGAAATATTCACTTGGTCCATCTGCAATTCTCATGTTTTTACAGATTTCTTCTAAACTCTTTTTTTCTAGAGCAACTAAGAGATTACTATTAACATTTTGAAGATAGTTTTTAATCAAGGGGAGTTTTAAATCTGTCAAATCAGCTTTCAAATGAATGCGATCATCAAAAGGAATATTATGAGATAGCGAAACTAATTCTTTGACATCTAGCTCTGTAGCTTCAATGGTACTAGATAACTTTCTGATGTAATAAGTTTTTTCTTTCGATTTTGATGTTGGCTTTTTTGGACATTGATAAGGTCTTTCATATCCGCCAGGACACCAAACAAAAAGTAGAAGTTTTCCTTCGAAGTAAACGGGTTCTGTTTGTGGAATGTACTTTGGCTTTAAGTAATTACAATATTTCAGAAGATCTTTTTGTATTGTATCAATTTCATCTTCTTGTAAACCAGATATAGGATGAATGATTTTTCCGTTTTCTTCTTTTACACCAATGACTAAATAACCTCCACCCCAATTATCAATATCATTTGCAAATGCACTAATTGTTTTTAAGGTGGTATCTGGATTCCATCCTTCTTTAAATTCTATTCTTGCCCATTCTACAACATTATCGTTAAGTAATTTATCGATTGTGATCGGAATTGACATCTGTTCTCCTTTCTGAGCTTACGACTATCTGACGATTAACTTACGACTATATTGTATTTGAAAAAGATAAGCTAAACAAGATTATTTATAAAAAAGCAAAGCATATTTGCTTCACTTATTTTGCTTGAGAATCTGAAATGATCAATATCACAATAACTAAAATGCATATGAAGAGTAAAGTTACATCAAATATGATTTGTGGTAGGGAAGAGATTACTTTTATATCTTTCATATACAAAGGTAGTATTGCATCTGGTTGTTTGATTTGTTTCCTTTTTGCTAGAACATTCTTGATTCCATAGAATAAATCTATTATTAAGAAAACAAGTAGTAATCCAAATATTCCTGTAGTTATTGGAACGATGCATAACTTTTTGATGTTTGTTATTAGTAGAATGATAGAAATCAATGAACCAATCAATTGTATGATCAATAGCTCCAAACTATTTCTTTTTATGAGATATCCATTGATATCAATATTTTTCTCAATGATTTTTCTATCATTGGTTCTAAATAAGAGATAACCACAAGTCTTTCCTAAATATTCCATACCTGATTTTTTATATGATGCGATTGTTGTTTGATCGATTTCTTCATTATTTGCAATACCATGAGATTGTATTTTCGTGGTTGGAATGACAAGATGAAAATACCGATCTGTTTGATTTGCTTGAATAAATTCACCAAATAAGAAATTCATTGAATATCTTCTTAATAAATATCCTTGCATAGATAATGCATCTAACTATTCTGCCAATGTTTCTGTATCTTGTACAAGACATGGTAGAAACTTTTTTATAGTATTTTCATTTGTCATATGTCACTCCTCCAATTTTGAATCAAAGTATATTTTCTAAGAACATTATAATGTGGAAATTTCTGAATGATAGTTATGAATATTTGGTAACTTGTAGTAATGTGACGCGTTAAATAGTTTTTTATAGAGAATGTTTTGAACTTTTTTTGTGATTTGTCTAACAACTGAAAAGTTTTTTGTAAAACGTTTTCAAAAAAGGAGTATAATTATTGTGGCAATAATTAGGAGGACATATGAGTACAGAGAACAAAAAGGTTTTCGAAGCCATGGATGGTAATACAGCCACAGCCCATTCCGCTTATGCTTTTACGGAAGTAGCTGGTATCTATCCAATTACGCCATCATCTCCGATGGCAGAACACGTTGACGACTGGGCAACTGCTGGTCGTACAAACATTTTCGGCGATAAAGTAAAGGTCGTTGAAATGCAAGCTGAAGGTGGTGCTGCTGGTGCAATCCACGGTGCATTACAAGCTGGTTCATTAGCAACTACATTTACAGCTTCACAGGGTCTTTTATTAATGATCCCTAATATTTATAAGTTGAAGGGTGAACTTTTACCTGGTGTTATCCATGTAGCTGCTCGTTCTTTAGCAACACACACATTATCAATTTTTGGTGATCATTCAGACGTTTATGCTTGCCGTCAAACAGGTATCGTTATGATGTGTTCCCATTCTGTTCAAGACTGTATGGATCTAGGTGGCGTTGCTCACTTGATCGCTATCGATGGAAGCGTTGCAGTTATGCACTTCTTTGATGGTTTCCGTACATCTCATGAATACGATAAGATTGAAGTTATGGATTATGACTTCTTAAAGAGCTTATTACCAGCAGACAAGCTAGAAGCTTTCCGTGCTAAGGCTCTTAACCCACATACAAATCCAGTTGTACGTGGTACAAACCAAAACGATGATATTTTCTTCCAAGCTGAAGAAGCTCAAAACAAGCATTTCGATGCTGTACCAGATATTGCAGCTAAGTATATGAAGGCTGTATCTGAACATACAGGTCGTAACTATGCACCATTTGTATATGTTGGACATCCAGAAGCTGAAAGAGTTATCGTAGCTATGGGTTCTGTAACAGATACAATCACAGAAACAGTGAATACATTGGTTGCTAGAGGAGAAAAGGTTGGTTTAATCAAGGTTTACTTATACAGACCATTCTCTCAAAAGTATTTAGAAGATGTATTACCTGCTACAGTTAAGAAGATTGCAGTATTAGATCGTGCTAAGGAAGTTGGTACAAGAGAACCATTATTCTTAGATGTATGCTATGCATTAAGAAATCATAAGGATATCACATTCATTGGTGGACGTTATGGATTATCTTCTAAGGATACAAACCCTAACCACATCAATGCTGTATATGAAGAATTGAAGAAGGATGCACCTAAGGAAGAGTTCACAATTGGTATCGATGATGATGTAACAAATCTATCTCTAGATCCAGTTGATATCCATGTAGATGCTGACTATTCAACATGCTTATTCTATGGTTTAGGTGCTGATGGTACTGTAGGTGCTAACAAGTCTACTGTTAAGATCATTGGTAACAACACAGATCTTTATTCACAAGCATACTTTGCTTATGACTCAAAGAAGGCTGGTGGTGTAACTAGATCTCACTTAAGATTTGGTCCTACTCCAATCCATTCTCCATACTATATCAATAAGGCTGACTTTATTTCTTCTTCACAAGAATCTTATGCATTCAAGTTTGATATGGTTCGTGATCTTAAGGATGGTGGTACATTCTTATTGAACACAACAATGTCTGCTGATGAAGTTGAAGATAAACTACCTAATAGAATGTTAAAGGGCTTAGCTGATAAGCATGCTAAATTCTATATCATCAATGCAAATGCAATTGCTCGTGAGACTCATATGGGTACTCATACAAATACAATTCTTCAATCTGCATTCTTTAAATTAAATGAACAAATCAT
>CAVJMM010000081.1:0-7882 GCA_963650865.1 Eubacterium sp. AM49-13BH
AGATATTTGAAGCATTTGGATTAGATTTATCAAAAGAGGCTACTAATCTATAAAACAACCTCTTTTCTCGTATACCTAAATTTTACGATTGACGTGATATTGATGTAATTTCAACAAATACTACATGGCAAAATGATTGGACTTATGTAATAAGTGGCTCTTATATTTGGATACGAGCTTACAACGGAAGTGCTACAACATATACAGTTCCTTCTTCAGCTACAGTTGGTGGAACAACGTATAGAACAAAAATAGGGAATTATGGTGGCTCAGGTGCTCAATTAAACACTGGGACAATAAAAAATTTAACATTTGAAGATGGAATATATTTAGATTCTAATTTAACATACTTGTTTTATCAATGCAGTAATCTAATAAATCTAAATTTAAAGAATTTTAATACAAGTTCAGTTACAAATATGAATAGTATGTTTTCTGATTGTAGCAATCTGAAAATGTTAAATATTAGTAATTTTGATGTATCTAAAGTCACTAACATGACGAGTATGTTTCAAGGTTTAAAGTCAGTGACATGGTTAGATTTAACAAGTTTTAAAACAAACAATAGCATACTAACAGAAGGGGATACGATGTTTGCTAACAGTACGAAATTAGCAAATATATATACAACCTCTGATTTTCAATTATATTCAATTTTTCAAGATGGATATGATTATGCAGGGATAGAATCAACAGCTGTATTTTATAATTGTACAAGTCTTCCTAATTACCCAAAACTCATTGCAAAAAGCGGAGCAATATCAACTGAAAAAGGTGGTCATTTAACTTACACAACTGCAACTACTTATTCAATAACATATAACGCTAATGGTGGTACAATCAGCAAAACATCTGAATCTGTAACTGGTGCAACGGGTATTAGCTACTTAGTTACATTACCATCAGTTTCTTCGAGAACATATTATAATTTCAAAGGATGGTATGAAGGAAATACAAGAGTGGGTGGATCTGGTGAAATAGCTACATTATCAGGTTCTAATCATACATTGACTGCTCAGTGGGAAGGAAAAACATATACTAATTATCTGTACTACAACGCCAATGGTGGCTCAGGGGGTCCAAGCACTCAATCAGCAACGGTAACTTATCCTAACACATCGAAATCATTTACTTTGTCGTCAACAGTGCCAACTAGAACAGGATATACATTCAATGGTTGGTATACTGCCTCAAGTGGCGGGACTAAAGTAACTGGTTCAACCACTGTTGGTAATGCAAGTAATGCAGGCAATCAATCAAAAACATTGTATGCACAATGGTCTGCTAATTCTTATACAAATACATTAAACTATGACGCTAACGGTGGAACGGGAGCACCAAGTAGTCAAACTGCAAAAGTCACATATCCTAATACACAAAGTACTTTCACTTTATCATCTACTGTTCCGACAAAAACAGGGTACACATTCACTGGGTGGTACACTTCAGCGAGCGATGGGACGCAAATTAGTGGAACATATACATTAGGAAATTCAAGTGAAGCAAACAATCAATCGGCAACATTGTATGCCCAATGGGAAAAACTAACAAATGTAACAATTAAGAATACAGTAACAGGAAACCTTGGAGATCAATATAAACAATTTGAATATAAGTATACTGATTCAAGTAATACGGAAATTACAAAAACATTGAAGAGTGGGGAAAGCGTTACTGTTACTGATCTTACAAATGAAGAAGCTTTGAAACTAAAAGATACTGTTAAGCAAACAGATTATAGTAATGATGGGTATGTAACTACTTCATCTACAGATATAACAGATGATGAAATAACGATCAGTTATGTTAATAAAAAGAATAGCAGTGTTCCGACTGCCGAACATACGAGCTATAACATTATGTTCTGGGTAGTGGGTATATCGGGACTGTTATTGTTAGTAGGTATTATTACTAAAACAAGAAAATTCAAAAAGAATAGTTAGAAACAAGGAGTTACTTGAAGAGATCAGGTAACTCCTTTTTTGTTTTTATAAGATTTAGATGAACAAAAAACATGTTTCACTATTTTTACACTATTATTCACTAAGCAGAAATTAGAGCTTTACTGTTCCAGGCGATAATCAAATAAATAGTAATAAACTGTCCTAGTAGCTTTAGACCGCCTTAAAGTCACTAGGACAAATCGCTTAAATGGAAGACTCACAAATTTTATCTAAAATATGCAAAAAAAATAGCATAAATAGGTTGATATTATATGTTTATATGGTATACTATAAGCAATTCAAGAAAGATGAGGATAAAAAGATGAATAAAAAAGAACTTATTGAAAAGGTTAAAACAAACTGTGAAATCAAGGCAGCTGATGCTGAAAAGTATGTAAATGAAGTGTTCAGTGTTATCACTGGTGCATTGTCAGAAGGTGAAACAGTAACGGTTACTGGTTTCGGAAAGTTTGAAGTAAAAGAAAGAAGTGCAAGAAAAGGACATAATCCTTTAACAGGTGAAGAAATCGACATTCCTGCTAAGAAGGTTGCAAACTTCAAAGCAGAAAAGAAGTTGAAGGATGCTGTATCTAAATAAGATAGATATGTTAGAATATTAGAGAGATTTTAGGGAGATTTTAAAATGAAAAAAGAAATGTTAAGTAAAAAGGTTTTGAAAGCCTCCACAGCTGTTGTTGCTTCCACAGCAATGGTAAGTGGTTCTATTCTTCCAACATTTGCGGAAGAAACAGTTGAAACAACAAAACAACAAAGTGAAGAAGAAACTCTTCAGAATAATGTGGATTCTGCTAAGAGTGAATTAGATCAAGCTAGTGCAGAACAAAAAGCAGCTCAAGCTGAATATGATGCTGCTAAAGCTGAAGCAGATAAGAAACAAGAAACAGCAGACGGTGCAAAAGATGAAGTTGATCAAACTGTAACAGATACAGAAGATGCTGTAACAAATGCAGAAGAAACTAAGAGTTCAACAAGCACTGCTTTAGATACTGCTAAGAGTGAAGCTGAAGCTGCTAAGAAAGCTGAAGAAACAGCAAAAACAACTTACGAGACAGCTCAAACAACTTCAAAAGAAGCAGGTGATGCTGTTAATGATTTAAAAGAAGCAAATCCAAATGCAGAACAGAATCAAGCAACAACAGAAAAAACAAAAATTGATGCTGAAGAAATTAAAAATCAGTATGACGCTAGTGTCAAAAATTTGGAAACTGATGTAACAGATGCTACTACAGCAAAGAATACAGCTGATGCAGCTGTAACAAATGCTACTACAGCAAAGACTGAAGCTGATACTGCTTTAACTAATGCGAATACTACGGTAACAAATGCAAATAATACATTAACAAGTGCAACAAATACATATAATGCAGCTCTTGCTAAATCAAACGAAGAAACGCAACAAGCAAATGCTAATTTAGAAAACGCTAAAGCTGTATTAACTCAAAAGACAAATGAAGCTGCTACATTGAATTCTGAATTAACAACATTAAAGAAGGATCGTGATGATAAGCAAGCAACAGTTGTTGAAAAGCAAACCGCATTAACAGCTGCTCAAACTGCACAATCTGAAGCTGCAACTGCTTTGAAAAAAGCTGAAGATGCCGCAACAGCTGCTGGTAATACTGTTACAGAAAAGAACAATGCTGTAACTGCTGCTAAAACAGCAAAAGAAACAGCTGATGCTAATGTAAAGACTGCTGAAGATGAATTAAAAGCTGCTAAACAAGCAAAGGCTGATGCACAAGCTGCTGTTACTACGAAGCAGTCTGAATATGACACAGCTGTAAAGATTGCTGAAGAAGCTGCAACTGTAATTGCTACAGGTTCAAAGGGATTCTTTGAAAGTAGAAATTCTACAACAGCTGTATCTATTCTTGAAAAAGCAACTTCATTAGATAACTGGAGTACTGGTGCAGTAGAAGCAGGTTTAACACAGATTGGTGCGGAAGGTGATGCTACTTCACTTGAAAATATGAAGAAAGCTCTTGAATTTATCAAAGAGTGCAATGAAATCAGAAAAGCTAATAATCTTGATGAATTGATGGTTTCAGACGAATTGATGGCTTCTGCTCAAGCAGGTGCAAATATGGAAGCATATGTTAGCGGACATATCTTCATGAAAAATGGCTATCATGCTGAAAATAAAGCAAATGGATATTCTGATCCATATCTAGGATGGTATTCTGAAGAAAAAGCTGTTTATGATTATTTGATTCAAAAAGGTTTTATTTCGAAAACAGATAATGCATCAGCGGCTGATAAAAAGATTGATGCAATGTCAGATGCAGATAAAGTTGAAGCATTTAATTATATTTGTAAAAACAATCCAGTTGGAATTTTCCAAGAAAGTGCTATTGATAGATATGATGATTCATATAAAGTTGTATGGATCCAAACAGGTCACTATTACAATGTAACAGATAAACAATACGTACAGACAGGATTTGGATATAACTCAAAAACAGCTACTGTTGGTGGGTATCGTTATTCAAACACTTCAACACAGCAATTTGGTTCAAATACTCAAAACGCTGTATCATTTGAAACTTACTACAATGATTTCATGGAATACTACAACAAGTATGTAAATGCTTCAGATAATGTAACAACAGCTCTCAATGCTTTAAATGCTGCAAAAACTGCTGTAACAACAGCTGATAGAGCTATCTCAACAAAAGAAGGTGCATTAACAACAGCACAAACAAATCAAACAACTGCTGCAAATAATGTAACAACAGCTGAAACTGAATTGAAAACTGCACAAGAGGCAAAAGATAAAGCAGATACAGCTGTAACAGAAGCTACTACAGCAAAGAATACAGCTGATACAAATGTAACAACAGCACAAACAGCTGTAAGTGATGCAGAAACAGCTGTAAGTGATGCAGAAAAACTTATTAAAGAAAAAGAACAAGCAATTGTAGATAAGAACGCTGAAATTGCTACTGCTCAAGAAGATGTAGATGAAAAGCAAGCTGTATTAGATCGATTAGATGCTGAATTATCTGCTGCTAAACAAGCAAAAGAAGAAGCAGAAACAGCTTTAACAACTGCTCAAGAAGCACAAAGAGAAGCTGAAACAGCTGCCAGTGATGCTGCAACAGCTCTTGATGATGCAAAACTAGATGCTGAAGATGCTGCTAAAGCTCTAGAAGCAGCACAAAAAGATTTAGAAGAAGAACAAGGAAAACTTGCTACTGCAACAACAGCATATGAAACAGCATTAAAAGAATATAATGCTGCTAAGGCAATCGTTGATTCTATTGTAGATGCTCAAAAAGCATATGATGAAGCACTACAAGATGAAGAAAAGGCTAAGGTTGCTTATGTAAACGCTCAAAAAGAAACTGTTAAAACTGGCGAAACAGTACAAGTTCTTGAACAAAGACTTGTTCAAGCTGAAAACAATTTAGCTACTGCTAAGATGAGATTGAAACTTGCTTATGCATTGACTGGTAAGACAACTGATGAGTTAACTCCAGAAGACATTGAAGAATATGATCTTCAAGAATATGCAGATGCTTTAACAAAACAAGTTGAAGAATATGAAGCTGCACAAGCTGAATTAGAAAGTGCAACAAGCACAGCTAATGCTAAAAAGACAGTTCTTGATGCAAAGACAGTTGCTTACAACGAAAAGAAGTCAACATATGACAAAGCTGTCGAAACATTGACTGCATACAAACAAGCTGAAGAAGCTAAAAAGACAGAAGCTGAAAAGAAGGCAGAGGAAGAAGCAAAGAAGTCCGCTGAAACAGGTGTGATCACTGCTAACACATCTTCCACATCTTCAACAAAGAAGGTATCTAAATCTGCTAACACAGCTGATGAATCAAATGCAGGATTACTAGCTTATGAAATGGTTGGTTCACTAGCACTTGCAGGTGCAATCATTCTCAAAGTTAGAAAAAGAAAAGTAAGCGAATAAAAACAATAACGGTTTGAGTGGTACCGTAAACCACTCTCCTATGTTGGTCGTTCAAGAAGAACTTGATCGCCTCTCTAAAAATTAAGATCAAAGATGGGTGCAAATCCTATCGCCAACAAAAACTTAAATTTCTTTGAACATTTTACAGGTATCAGGCGTTCTAAGATGGAATATGCGTCTCAAAAATCTTTCTTTGCATATTTCATCTTCGAGCGTCTGATATTAGCACTAAAAGTGCTATAAAAAAGGGTGTGCAAAGAATATGCTATAAACAATCAAAAACAGACAAAAATGGTGTAATAAAAACCATGCTAATAAAAACGGTCGTTATCTTTAACACTAAATAGGATCATAGAAAGGGAGTGTGACAAATGGCAAGAACAAAATATCCAGTTGAGGTTGTTAGCGTTGTAAGATCAAACAAAACATTAGGTTTCAATTCTTTCTTGTATCGAGCTGATTCTTCTGAAAATGAATCTCCGTACAAGATCTATGGAAAGTTTTCGAGATATGCAATTTCCATCTTGGATACTACTGGTGGATCAAACAAATCTGTAAAAGGGAATATCCGTGTAAATGAAATTGCTGACATTGAAAGAAGAACACAGTATGCGTTCAACAAACACATGCAATTTGAAACGAAGGATAGTTCATCTAATACAGTTGGAACACAAAGTTCAAAAGCGTATACGGTGAAGATCACAACAGGCAGTCTGAAAGGAAAAACTCCTGCACAAGCTATTACTGAAGGTAATGGTAAAATGCTATTGCAACAAAAGAAGTTTCTTGAAGAACACTTGCAGCAATATCCAAATAATAAAATACAGATAGATGCAATCAATGAAGCACTTATATTATATAAGGAAGGAAAATTAGAAAATAATACTTCTGCTTCAATTAGTGAAACAGAAACAATCACTTTATATAATGCTGGTATGCATCCGTTGATCCGTAATACAAGAAGTGATGGAAAATGCTTTGTTTATGAAATCAATATCACTTGGAGAGTTGGAGCAAATTATCCAGTCACTATGACAGTTTCTAATTACTATGCAAATGTAGAGAGAAAAGAAGATGGACGATTGAATGTAAAAGATGTTGATGAGCAATCAAGATTAAAACTCAGTGTATCAATGTCTGAAGCAGAATGGTTCAATATTCTTTCTAGTATCGAAAGAAACATGAATCAGTTTGAAGTTCTTACAGCAAAAACAATCTTCAATGATGCTGATCAAACATACAAAACAATCATTAAAGAGTCAAAAGAATACCGTGCAATGCCTTCAGAGCCAATTGAGAGGCAGTCTATGACTCGATATCAGACAAAAAAATCTGATTTCACGGGTAATTACTAAGTTCGAGGTGAATCATGGCATTATACGGTTATGCAAGAATATCAAAAAAGACAGAAAATATAGAAAGACAGATACGAAACATCAGCAAAGCTTATCCTGATGCAGTAATCAAAAGAGAAGTGTATACAGGTAGATCAATTGATAGACCAGTGTTTACTAACCTCATAAATAAGTTACAAAAAGGGGATACTCTAGTACTGGATGCAGTATCGAGATTCTCTCGTGCAAGTGATGAAGGATTTGCTTTATATAAAACATTGTATAAAAGAGGTGTGAATATCGTCTTTCTAAAACAACCTCAAATGAATACAGAGGTATATCGTGGCTCTGTAGAAAATAGAATTGATCTTACTGTTAATTCTGGAGATTCAGCAACAGACAAGTTCTTAAACAACTTAACAGATATATTGAATTCGTATATGATGGATATTGTAGAAAGGCAGTTTAAAATTGCCTTTGATCAAGCTGAAGCTGAAGTAAGAAACCTTTCTCAAAGAACAAAAGAAGGAATGGAAACAGCAAGGCTAAATGGAAAACAAATTGGAAAACCAAAAGGAACAAAAACTGAGACTGCTAAAGCAAAAAGAACAAAAGTTCTCATCATGACACAAAGTAGAGCGTTCGGTGGAACGTATAAT
>CAVJMM010000082.1:0-7707 GCA_963650865.1 Eubacterium sp. AM49-13BH
ATATGATTCAGCAAAGTCCGAAAATGAATCATTGCTTGCTCAACGAACAACTTTAACAACAGAACGTGATAATGCACAAACTGCTGTTAATACAGCATCCGCAAATAAGAAAACTGCTGAAGATAATGTTGCAACTCATACAACAAATGTTGCTAATGCTAAAACAGCTTTAGACAATGCAAATACTGCTTTAGCTACAGCACAATCCAATTATGATAATTCTGTAACTGCTGAAGCAAACTCCGTTATTGGCTTCTATAAATCATTAGGAACTGAAGATGGGGCTCAAGCAGCTAAGGTTTATGAATACTATAATCAGAAATGTGAAGAAGCTGGTTATGCTGATAACTGCTATACACAAATTGGTGTAGAAGGTGATGCCACTTCATTAATAAATGTAATGAAATCCTTAGATTATATCGATGAATGTAACGCATACCGTAAGGCAGAAGGCCAAACAGAATTAAAAATTACACCTATGTTAATGGCAATGACAGAAGCAAATGCAAACCGTGCAAGTGGCCAAATGTCTCACTGGCAATTAAGCTATTTAGATGATTCTTCTAATGAATGGTATCGCTATAGAACTGGTGAAAACTTATCCTGGGGATATAGCACAGATGTACCATCAGACGAAGATTATATTGTAGAAAATGACCCTTTTAATGGATGGTATACTCAAGAAAAAGCATACTATGAATTTGGTCAACAATGGATTAAAGTTGAAAATTCTGCAACATATGGAGAACCTGATAAATCCTATAAATATTACAATGAAATCGTAGCCGCTATTGCAGATGGCAAAGATGTTGAAACTACTGCTAAAGAAGTAGGCGTTTATACATATAGTTCTGGTGGTTCAACAGGTCATTATAGAAATGTTGTGCAGTCAAGCTATGTAACAACTGGATTTGCAGTTAGTGAAAAAGATGGTTGTCGTAGTGTTCATGCACAAAAGTTCTATTATAGAACATATTCAAATGATACTGTTTATTCTGTTTCTGAATATAGAACATTGTTACAAGCTTATATTGACAAGCTTGCAACATATAAGACAGCATTAGATAATGCCAAAACAGATGCTGCTGCTAAGAAGAGTGCTTATGAAACATTATTAAATGATAAGTCTACAGAAACTGCATTAAAGACAGCTCAGAAAGCTTTAGATGATGCTAATGCTACACTTACTGCTAAGACAGAGGCTTTAACAGAATTAGCTGCTAAAATTACAACAAGTGATACAAAAGTATCAAATGCAAGCGATGATTTAGAAACAGCTAAAGATAATGTAACGACGGCTCAAGGTGTAGTTGATTCTAAGACAACTGCTCAACAAAAAGCGCAATCTACTTACGATACTGCTTCTGATACATTAACAAGCAAAAATACTACATTGACTTCAATGAAGGATATTGCTTCTAAGAAATCTACAGCTTTAGAAACAGCAAATACAACATTAACGAATAAGAAGACAGCTAAGAACACATTTGTTCAAAATGCTGAAAAGAGTGTTACTGGCCTTGCGTCTAAGATTGAAACACAAGAAGATGTTGTAGATGATGCTTCAGATGTATTAACAACAGCTCAGAATTTAGTGACAACTAGAACAGGTGAATTGTCCACAGCTGAAGGTGTGGCATCTACTGCTCAAACAAAAGTTACTACTTTAAGTTCAGATGTTGAAGAAGCTAAGAAGAAACAATCTTCTGCTAATAGCACAGTCGCTAACAAGCAAAAAGTTTATGATGATTTTGTAGCTAAAAATAAGGAAATTAAGGATGCTACAGACGCAGTTGCTAATGCTACAACTACTTATGGAAATTGTGCGAAAATAGTAAATTCTAAGAGTTCTGCTGTAGAAGATAAGAAAGTTGCTTTAGAAACAGCAAAAGCTGAATTAAGTACAGCTTCTGATAAATTAGATTCTGCTAAGGAAGCATTAGAAACAGCTACAACTAAGGTTAATAATGCTGATATTACAGCTAAAGAAAAGCTCGCTATTTATACAGAAGTAAAATCTGCATATGATGCTATCGTTGATGCTAAGGCTATGATTGAAACAAAATCAACAGATTTAGAAAATGCTAAGAAACTTGTTGAAGAAAAGAAAGTAGTTTTCTTAAATGCACAAGCTGAATTAGAAAAGGCTAATGAAGCTTTAGAAAATGCTACAATTGCATTAGAAAAGGTTTCTAAGTATGTCTATGCTGGTGCAGATACAGTCGCTATCGATGATGAAGAATATGCATACTTAAACGACTATGTAGATAAATACCGTAAGGCAGTTGCTGACCAAAAGACAGCTATGGCAAATGTAGAGGAAGCTAAGAAGGCTTATGAATATGCATATGCATTAGTAGCAGAAGGTTCTTCATTGTATGAAAAGCATGTAGCTTACACAACAGCGTTAGATGCATACAAAGCATTTGTAAAAACGGAAGAAGAAGATACAAAGAAGAACACTTCCGATTCTTCTGCAGATACAGAAACTAAGCAAGCAGTAGAAACGCAAACGATTGTTGCTAATTATTCCAAGAGTACTGATACAAGTAGTGTTCCAACATTCGTTAGATCAACTTCTAGACAAGCAGCCAAATTGGTAAACAAGGAAGAAAAAATAGAGGAATCTACATCAACTGCCAATGACATATCTTCTGATCAAAATGAAGATTTAATATCTACTCAAGATACTACAAAGAAATCTGATAAGAAAGATGTTGTTGTAGTAAAGAATGAAAAGACTCCAGAAAGTGGAAAGAGTGATATGTCAACAATTGCTTATCCATTGATTGGAACAATTGCAGTAGCAGGGTTTGTAGTATTCGCAATAAAAAGAAGAAAAAAAGAACAAGAACAATAATCTGCTAGTAAGTTCATAGTCAAACTAAAAAGTGTTAACGATTGAGTTAACACTTTTTCATTTGGAATTAGAACAAATTCTTATTTTCTATTTTGTAGAGTAATGTATTCAGCATCTTCACCAACATATTTATATGCTGGTCTAATGATTCTGTTTGCGAATTCTACTTCTTCCATACGATGTGCACACCATCCAGGTACTCTAGATATCGCAAAGATTGGTGTGAATAGTTCTTCTGAAATTCCTAGAATGCGATATACAAGTCCTGAGAATAAATCTACATTTGCACATACATTTTTTGTATTCCCTTTAACTTCTTTGAATACAATAGGTGCTAGTTTTTCAATTTGACATAAGCATTCATATTGTCTTTCTAAACCTTTTTGGTAAGCAAGATTCTTTGAATGTTTTTTTAAGATTTGTGCTCTTGGATCGCTTTTTGTATAGACAGCATGTCCAATTCCATAGATGAGACCACTATAATCACCAGCTTCTTTGTTTAGGATCTTTGTTAAGTAAGCTTTCATTTGATCATCATCGTTGATATCTTCTACATTTTGTAAGATTTCATCTAATTGTTTCATGACTTTTAGGTTTGCACCACCATGCTTTGGTCCTTTTAAAGATAATATCGCTGAAGCAATTGCAGAGTAGGTATCTGTTCCAGTGGAAGAAACAACACGTGTTGTAAATGCAGAGTTATTACCTCCACCATGATCTGCATGAACGACCATACATAGATCTAATAACTTTGCTTCTTCATGGGTATAGTTTTGATCTAAACGATACATTGCTAGGATGTTTTCTGCAGTCGATAACCCTTTCTTAGGATAGTGGAAATATAAAGATTCATGATCAAATGCATGTTTTTTTGTTTGATATGCATAAACCATCATACTAGGCATTTCCGCAATCAAATTGATGGATTGTTTAATAATATTTTCTAATGAAGTGTTTTCTGCTTCTTCATCATAAGAATACATTGCTAGTACACTGCGTGCCATTTTATTCATAAGATTTGGAGAAGGAGCAGCCATGATTTGTGTTTCCGCAAATCCATCTGGTAATTCTCTATGTGTTTCTAATAGATTGTGATAGAGATTTAATGTCTTTTCATTTGGCAAAGAACCAAATAACAATAACCAAGAAACTTCTTCAAATAAGAAACGATCTTTTTGGATTGCTTCATTGACAATATCTTCTAAGTCAATTCCTCGATAAATCAATTTACCATCCATTGGTATGACATTGTTATTTTGATCTTTCTGATAACCTACAACATCACATATATTTGTAAGACCAGCTAGTACACCAGTACCATCAGCGTTTCTAAGTCCTCTTTTAACACCTAGCTTCTCACTCATTTCCGGATCAATATAATTGATTTTGCGATATGCATCACATAATATTTTCAAATCTTCATTGGATAGATCTTGTACATCAGGATAAATCATAATTTTCACCTCAATATATTTATTGTATTGTAAAACCTTTCATTATGAAATATGAAAATAATGAAAATGATGATGTTGTTTGGTGTAAAATAATATGCAAGTGAGGTGACTTATGAAAGTTGTATTGATTCCAGGTGATGGTATTGGAAAAGAAATATCTGAAAGTGTTATAAAAATATCAGATGCATTAAAGACAAATATTGAATGGGAAACATATTCTGCAGGTGCTGAATATTATGATGCTTGTGGGAAGTTATTTGAAGATGGGTTATTAGAAGCAATTGAAAAAAATCATGTTGCGTTGAAGGGCCCTACAGCGACTCCTATTGGAACTGGTTTTCGTTCTATCAATGTTCAATTAAGACAACATTTTTCTACCTATGCAAATTTAAGACCTGTACATTCTTTAGAGGGTGTTCCTTGTAGATATGAGAATGTAGATTTAGTAATCGTTAGAGAAAATACTGAAGATCTCTATAAGGGAATTGAATACATGTATGATGAAAATACTGCACATGGAATTAAATTGATATCAAAAGAAGCAAGTGAAAGAATCATTCGTTATTCTTTTGAATATGCGAAAAAACATCATAGAAAGAAAGTTACTTGTGTTCATAAAGCGAATATTATGAAATTAACAGATGGTTTATTTTTAGATGTATTTAAAGATGTATCAAAAGATTATCCAGATATTGAAAGTGATTCTGTCATTATTGATGCTTTATGCATGAAATTAGTAACGGATCCTACAAAGTTTGATGTTTTAGTAGCACCAAATCTATATGGTGATATTATTTCTGATTTGTGTGCTGGATTAGTTGGTGGTTTAGGCTTTGCTCCAAGTGCGAACATTGGAGAAGAAGTTACGATCTATGAAGCGGTACATGGTTCAGCACCTGATATTGCAGGTATGAATAAGGCAAATCCAACTTCACTTCTTTTATCTTTTGCGATGTTGTTGAAAGAAAATGGAATGGAAGATAAAGCTGAAAAGTTAGAGAATGCAATTTATGATGTTATCAAAGAAGGTATTCATACAACACAAGATATTGGTGGAAGTGATGGATGTAAAGAATATACAGATGCATTGATACAGAGGATTTTATTATGAGATTATATGAACATGGGATTTTTTATCAAAATGGTAAATTAACAACAGAAGGTGATATTCAAGAAGGTAGGAAAAAGACACTAGCTTATCAAATCTTAGATGCACATGATAATCATATAGATAATGTTATTTTACATATTCAATTTGATTCATTGACTTCACATGATATTACGTATGTTGGAATCATACAAACAGCACGCGCTTCTGGTTTGAAGAAGTTTCCAGTTCCTTATGTATTAACAAATTGTCATAATACTTTATGTGCAGTTGGTGGAACAATCAATGAAGATGATCATCAATTTGCCTTAAGTGCAGCACATAAATATGGTGGAATCTATGTACCACCAAATATGGCAGTTATTCATTCATATAATCGTGAAATGATGACGGGGTGTGGAAGAATGATATTAGGATCAGATTCACATACACGTTATGGGGCATTAGGTACGATGGGAATTGGTGAAGGTGGAGGAGAACTCGCCAAACAATTGCTCGAAAAAACATATGATATTGCGCGCCCTGAAATTGTATTGGTATATGTTCATGGAAAAGTAAAACCTGGCGTAGGTCCACATGATGTTGCTTTAACACTTTGTTCTGCAACGTATCAAAATGGTTTTGTGAAGAATCGTGTTATGGAATTTGTTGGAGAAGGGATTCATGATCTTTCACAAGAATATCGTAATGCAATTGATGTAATGACAACAGAAACAACTTGTTTAAGTAGTATATGGGAAACAGATGAAAAAACAGAACAATATTATGAAGTACATCATCGTAAACAAGATTATCATGAATTAAAGGTTGGAGATGGTGCATATTATGATCGTTATATTGATTTAGATTTATCTGAAATTGAATGTATGATTGCTTTACCAATGCATCCTTCTCTTGCGGTATCGATCCATGAATTACAAAAGGATCCAAAAAAATATTTACAAGAAGCACAAGATCACGCTAATGAACAATTGGCTGGAAAGAGTCAAATGAATCTTGTTTCTAAGATCAATGCAGAAGGAAAAGTCGTAGTGAATCAAGGAATCATTGCAGGATGTTCAGGTGGAACGTATGCCAATATTATGGCTGCTGCTTCAATTTTAAAAGATAGTGATTGTGGAAATGAAACGTTCCGTTTATCTGTTTATCCAGATTCTATGCCAGTTTATAAAGCACTTGTTGAAAATGGAACAGTTTCTTCTTTGATTTCTACAGGCGCAATCTTTCGAGAAGCTTTTTGTGGACCTTGTTTTGGGGCAGGGGATACACCAGCCAATGATGAATTGTCGATTCGTCATACAACACGAAACTTTCCAAATAGAGAAGGTAGCAAACCAAATGAAGGACAAATTGCTTCGGTTTGTTTGATGGATGCAAGAAGTATTGCAGCAACTGCGAAAAACAAAGGAATCTTAACAGCTGCTAGTGATGTATGCACACAAATAGAGGATGAATATGTTTGTCCTTTTGATGCATCGTTATATGAAAAAAGAGTTTATAATGGCTATCAAAAAGAAGAAATAGATTATCCTTTGCATTTTGGTCCAAACATTAAAGATTGGCCACAACAACCAGCTTTATCAGATGATCTATTGATCAAGATTGTTTCTCATATTGATGATCCAGTTACAACAACGGATGAATTGATTCCTTCTGGAGAAACTTCATCCTATCGTTCTAATCCATTACGATTAGCTGAATTTACATTATCAAGAAGAGATCCTGATTATGTTTCTGCCGCAAAACACGTACAAAGTTTAAAAGTAAGTGATTCTGAAATACAAGATGTTTATAAAAAAATAAAACAACAAGGTATTTCAATTGATCCTGAGCATACCAATATTGTTTCTTCTATCTATGCATATAAACCGGGAGATGGTTCTGCAAGAGAACAAGCTGCAAGTTGTCAAAGAGTATTAGGTGCAGGTGCGAATTTTGCACATGAATATGCAACCAAACGCTATCGTTCTAATTGTATTAACTGGGGTATTTTACCATTTATCACAAAAGATGATGTATTACTCCAAAAAGGAAATTGGGTACTTGTCAAAGATGTAAAACAAGCATTAGATCATGAAAGTAATATGAAAGCTTATGTTGTTGATGGCAATGCTGTGCATGAAATTGAAGTTACTTGTAACGCATTAACAACAGATGAGATTCAAATATTAAAAGATGGGTGTTTAATTAATTACTACAAACATTAATTTTATTGAATAATTTTTTTGGAATTCTTCAAAAACTTGTGAATATAAGTAATGAAGGAGAAAATTACTGATATGAAA
>CAVJMM010000083.1:0-7520 GCA_963650865.1 Eubacterium sp. AM49-13BH
AATATAATGCAAGTAAGACGATTAGTGCTGTGCCAAAACTAATTCCTAATTCTTCCTTCACATCCATTCCACTGACTACAACCGCCAAAAATGGTCGAGTTGCCGGATTGATTGTCATCCATTTTCATTATACAGATTTCACTCCAAAATTTCTGACATCTAATCCGAGGTTACAACCTGACACAGTTTTTGTCGTAGATATGTTTCCATATAAGAAAACCGAGCTTTTTCAGAAGTCTGGCTTCAAATCCAAACCTCCGAAAAAGCCTGGAAATACGCCGCTTTCTGGCACTTATTTATCTTTCCTTGACATCAATACTACCGTCTCAACATGTTTTGTGAATGGAAAATTATCTACAGGTACAATCTTCTTTACTTGATAGTTTGTTAATCCTTTGATATCTCTTGCCTGTGTTTCTGGATTACAAGAAATATAGATAATTCTTTCTGTTTGAAATTGATTTAGTTGTTTAATAAATTTCTCTGTAAATCCACTTCTAGGTGGATCTAAAAATATAACTGACGGTGAATCACCTAATTGTTCTAAGAATTCCGTACTATCTTCAGCAATAAATTGTGCATTACGAATTTCATTTCTTTTTGCGTTATTGATTGCATCTTTAATAGAATCCGGATTAATTTCTACACCTAATACAAAACTAGCTTTCTTTGCGGCAATCAAAGAAATTGTTCCAATACCACAACACATATCTAAAACCGTATCATCTTTCTTTAAAGATGCCATTTGGATTGCGGTTTGATAGATCTTTTCTGTTTGGATTGGATTTACTTGATAGAACGTATTTGTTGAAATACGGAATGTTGTATTTAAGATAGAATCTTCAATATATCCTTTTCCATATAAAACATGATTCTTCTTTCCTAAGATCATTGAAGTATCTTCATCATTATGATTTAAAACAATTGTTTTGATTTCAGGATGTAATGCAATGATTTGTTTCACAAATGCATTACTACCTGGAAGGTTCTTAGAACCAATGACAAGAACCAATAAAACATCTCCATTTTGATGAGATACACGTATATAAGCATGTCTTAAAACACCTCTTCCTGTATCTTCATCATAAGATTCAATATGCATTTTTGTAGCGATATGACAAATATCATTCAAGATAGAATTTGCTTGAACATTTTGAATCAAACACATTTTCGTATCAATTACTTTATGTGTATTTTCTTCATACATACCACATTTGATTACACCATCACGATTATGAGAAAAAGTCGCATAAACTTTATGACGATAATGATATGGATCTTTCATACCAATCACAGGTTCAACATTATATTTTGGAAATAAAGATTTCACATAATCTCTTTTCTTTTTTAATTGTTGTTCATATTCCACTTGTAGATAAGAACAACCTCCACACTTTTTATTCACAGGACAGATTTTCATAAAACGATCTCCTTTACACTTTTCACAGTATTTTGATGTAATTTCTTTAATCTTTCATAAGATTGATGACCATTAGATACTAAGTAGATTTGTTTGACATACAAAGCTTTGGCAGTCAAATAATCTGCATTCGTATCACCAATATAAATACATTCTTCTCCACTTGTTTGATGTGTTTGTAACCACTCTAAACCATTTTCCACTTTACTACCAGAAACTAAATTATTTACACCAATCATATCCTTAAAATAAGAATCTATTTGTAAAGTATGACATTGTTGAAGTAATTTATTTTGTTCACAAGACGAAAGAATGATATTTGTATATCCTTTCTTTTGTGCTTCCTTTATTTTATCAATCACGCCTTCATGAATCGAGCATTCATGAAAGTATCTCTCATATAAAGCATAGAATTCTACACCAACATCATGAAATGTTTCCTTTTCAAATGTATACCCAATGTTTCGATAATAATCTTCCATTGGTGTATCAAAAAGAGATTGATAATCCTCTAATGTATAATCATGTTTTAAACCTCTTTTTTCTAACATTTCATTTTCTATTTTTACCGCAATGCCAACATCATCAATGATTGTTCCATTGTAATCCCATATGACTGTTTTCATCTCTTCACCAAACGCTAATATTTTATAAGAAATTTGAATATTACGCTAGACTAACCAAACTAACACATGATAATACATAGATAGGCAGAACATAGTTCAGATCATTCAAAGCCTACATTTGGAGGCAAATATGTATAATTTAGAAGAATTGCATACAGGAGAAACCTGCACGATTTGTTGGTTATTAGGAGAAATTGGAAAACAATTAAAAGAAAGATTAAACTTTGAATTAGATGATCAGATTCATGTCATTTATAATGATGGAACTTCATTGATCATTCAACATTCCAACAAAAAATATGCGTTAGATTCTCTGAGTGCACATGCAATTAAAGTATGCTTTTAAAAACAGGAAAGTTTCATAACCTTCCTGTTTCTTTTAATTCCACTTTTGATAAATATTGACGATATAATATCCATTTCCTTTTGAATAAGATGCGATACCTGCAACGTTATTTGGATTACTTGAGGCATCCGCAAGTAAACTTCCAACCGATGCAGAATAACCTGTATCTTCCGCAATATACTCGCAAATATCACTAGCAGATAATCCATTGTAGAAAGATGTTTGGATATCTGGTAATGTGACTGTAGGTTCTACTACATTTTGATTCGAACTACTATCTTCACTACCACCATTTACAGTTGTAGATTCAGATGGATTCGAAGATACTGTATTACTGGAAGAATAACTTGCACTGGAAGTCGTTTGTTCTACTTCAGGCTTAACACCTTTTGATACTGTAACTGTAATGGTATCTCCTTTTTTAATGACCGCACCATTTTCTACAGAAATCGAAATCACTTTACCATTTTCAATCGTATCACTGTATTCTTCAACAAGATCCAATGTAATGGAATTTTCTTGTGCCCAAGCTTGCATATTTTCTAATGAATAATTGGATAAATCTGGAACAGTAACTTGTAAGGATTCTAAGGATGGTGTTACTTTCACAGTGACTTGATCACTTCTTTTTACTGTTGTACCAGCAACAGGTTCCATAGAAATAAATGTACTTTCTGGTAGATCATTATTCATTTCATATTCATATACAACATTTGTGAATTGATTGTTTGTAAACCAATCTTTAATTTCTTGTTCTGTTTTTCCAGTAAAATCCGCTAACGCAAATTCTTTGTTAGGATCTGCACCTTGTGATAATGTAATAACCATCGATGCATCTTGTTCTAAAACTTCACCTTCATTTAAAGATTGTTTCATAACAATGTTTTCTGCAGTTTCTTCTGAGTAAATATATTCATATTGAATTTGATCATCATTGATCTTATTTTCACTCTTCCAAACTTCAACATATTTCTTTGATAATCCAATGAAGTTTTTTACTTTAACACTACTATTGGATAAGGCAAGAATCGTAATAGTTGTTGCAATAGAAATCACCACAGCAACTACACCTACCAAAAGTACTTTTACACTCTTTTTTAATTTCTTGTTATTCATATTCATCACCTTTTATTCAACTGTTAATAGATATCTAGATCTAGTATTCGTTTTTGTTAAACGATACGTATGTCCATTTGCATAGCCTGTAATATCACCACTATCTTGTATCGAATACATTTCAAAGATATCTCTAGCTTGGCTAGTTGATACATCAATATATACACGATATGTTCCATTTGGTAGATTTGTTAGATCACAATCTGAATTAAACCATGTTTGTGTATAAGTGTTGTTACATTTCATGTATCTTGTCATATCTCTTTGAGAGGAAGAGATATTTGTATCAAATGTAGATAACGTTCCATCTTCCTTTTCTATAAGAATCTTATATGATGGATTTGTATCTGCAGTAAAATCTGTTTGATAGATGCCTACATATGCTTCCATTGTTAAGTGCCCATTATCTAAAGTTAAACTCGTTGTACCAAACTTAGGAACTAACGCAGATGGTTTGTTGATGACACTGAAATCAATGGATTGTTTTTCTATTGATAAAGAGTATCTGTAATTACTACTTGCATCCGCAAACAACCTCACATAAGTACCATCACTTCTTGAATAAGAATGATCATAATCTGTTCCATTCATTAAGAATGAATAATATCCTACCATATCATTATTTGTTACTCTTATACCAATGTAATAGTTATTCAGATCAATATCATCTAAATCAAATGATGTTGTAAACTTCACAGCATTTGTTGTATAACCTGCTAACAATTGTTCATTTGAATCGATTGTTGTACAAGGAATCACAATGGATTTTTTTGTATCCGCATTTGTTAGAATCAAATCATGTTTAACTTCTCCGCTAATAGCGTTCATTCTTCTAAATAATGCAGTACCAGAAATTGTAACGACATGACTTTCTTCATTAAATTGCACATCTTGAATGGATGCTATCATTTTTCGATTTTCTTCTAATGCATCAATTGTTTCGTATTGATTACTTGGAACAACATCAACATTATCATTTTTGTTTGATTCATCCTTTTTGGTTTCTTCCTTCTTTGTATAAGTCACCCAACTACCATTCGAAGCAATCCATTGTTCACTTCCAATCTTGTACCAAGTATAAAAATCATCTTGTACAACTTCATATACGTTGTATGTGCCACCATCTTGCGTTACACCAACAACAGAATATCCTGTTCCTGCACCTTTACGTACTCTTAAGTTTGATACATGAACGATTGCTGTACCAATCACAGTATCTGTTGGCGTTTCATTAGAAACCGTTCCTCCAATCAAAGTCACGTATTTCTTTTCAATCCAACCTACATTGGTATTCCAATCATAATCTCTTAGCTCTTCGGAAGAAAAATCATATTTTTGACCATCCACAATATAATTCGTAGATTGTACTTTATACCAATCTCCATTTTCTTCTAAGATGGAGACTGTAAAATTCTTTTGATAAGTTGAACCATATTCAGTTGTATACAAATTACTACCATTGATTGTATCTTTGATACCAACACCATATGTGTTGATCACACCAATTGGCATTTCATTGAATTCTGTTAGATTTCCATCCTTGCCGTTATAAAGCTTATCAAATTGATAGGCAAGAGAAGAAATAATATATCCATAATATGGATCCGATGCATATTTCACACTAATGCCACTCCCTTTGTTTCCAAAATGAGATCCAAAGAATCGATAATCCTCGGTATCACAATATTCTCTTAATAAAGTAGAAGCTTGATAATAAATAGCATCTTGAACAGAATCAAAATATCTAGCTTGATTAGGAGAATCATCATACACACTAACACCAAATAAATTATTTCGATTCACTGCATAATTACTTTTTCCCCAATTAGACTCATTCACCGCTTCGGCAAATAACAATAACGCATTGATTCCATATCTGTTTTGTGCATCAACAAATGTTTGTCCTTGATCCCATAATTTAGATTCAGAGCCAATTCCATTTGCTTGTAAGAAGGAATTATAAGCAGATGCAGAGATATCAGATTTTTGTCTTAATGGCATGAATTGATAGTAGTTGTAATATGTTCCTACTTGATTCGTACAATCACGATCACTATAGAAATCGTAATCGTTATAAGAGTAATACACATCTCCAACATTCATCCAACTCGCTGCAGGACCAACAATCGAATTAAATTTTTTAAGTGGTTCATTTCCATTCACTGCCCATCCACTATAAGCAACAAAACGTAATTCTTTATAGTTTCCATTTTGTTCTACAACATAATATGCTTGTTTTGGTCTGATGTAGAATGGTTGTTCATTTTCAGATGTTGTATCATTTCCACCTAAATAGATTGGCAAGTTATTTGTGATGAATTTATAAGGAACTAAATCAATATTCTTTAAATTAATGATTCCATCAAAATCCGTAATATTAATATGTACGTCACCACTTCCATTGTCATAGCTTTCAGTAGAAAAATACTTTAATTCGATGTGTTTAGGAATATATGTACTTTTCGTTCCACCATATTGATTAATCGTTACAGTTGCACTAGAGCTTCTCATTGGATAAGAATATGCAATCCCATGATTCATCGCAATAATCTTTGTAGGTGAATATGAGCTAGCATGACGTACGACTGCATCATTTCCATTTTTTGCCATTGCTGATTTTGCTTCAGAAAACGAAGCATAACAACCTTTCTGATCAAATTCACCAGAATCATTCACTGTATCTACTTCAAATGCATCACATTGCATTGGGTAATAATCACTATAAGATTCTTTCGCTTGCACTGTATATGCTTGATCCATAGATACATTGATACAAGACAACAGCAATGTACCAATCATGATTAATTTATGAATTCTTTTCATCTCATGCTCCTTTCAACGATACTTTTACAGAAACAGGTTCTTCCTGTCCTTCAATGTTTAATTTTAATGTGCCACTCATTCTAGAAATCGAATGTTCTTGATCTAAAGTAATGAAGAACAAACAACCTTCATCATTTACAGAAAGTTGTCTTCCAATCATATTTTCATTCTTCACGGAATGAATGTTAGAACCTTCTGCTTCAAAGGAAGAACTTGATTCAAATATTGCATTTTGAATCACAATTGAATCTTCATTTAAAGATTCCACTTTTAATTTCAACGCAAATACTCTAGCAGATGATGGTAATGACAATACTTCATCTCCATCATACATATCATCTCCAGTTACTTCATAAATATCAGAGACAGAAAATGAATCATTTGAAGTATCTGATACGATTGCGTTTTGATTTTGATACGATAGATCAATCATACTACTTTCATGAGACATCAAATCAAACGTATAACTTTCTTCTTTATAATTTAAAATAACACTAGTCTTACCAATATCTTTTACTGGTATAAAAATATTCCCACAAAAAGAATCATTATTTGTTAATGAATACCAAACATTCTTCTTTCCCAAATAATAAGAATGTTCTTCTAATGCATTGATATATTCAGATACATCTGATAAACAAATTCCTTCATCTGTAACAAAATCCGATAATAGATATGTACTAGCGTTTTCATTGATTTGTAGAGTCGCTATGATAAATGAGAAATCTAGATCATCACTTGTATAAACAGAATAGGAAGGAAAAGAAACATTCAAAACAGGTTCTTCTGTTTCTTTGATTTCTTCTACCACTGAATCCTGCAAAGATTCTTTCACTTCTTCTTTTTGATGAAACATCAAAAAGACACCACACCCTATTAGTGCAATTATGAAAATACATGTAACGATCAAAAAAGCTTTCTTTCCTTTAGACATAGTACTCCTATCACTAATATTATAGAAAAAAACTTATACACAATGTATAAGTTCAAATCAATTGTTCAATTTTCATTTTGATTTTAAAGCTAATTTCTTTTGGAATTTCACAAAAATTTCACATAACTGTTAAATAACTAAAAAAGACTAAGAAATTTTCATCTTAGCCTTTATTTTCATATAATCTTTTTACAAATTAAGCATCTTCAGATGTTTCTTCATCTTCTTCATGCCATTTTCTAGCAAAGTATACAG
>CAVJMM010000084.1:0-7478 GCA_963650865.1 Eubacterium sp. AM49-13BH
TGTTTGGATTGTAGAGACGATACATATCAACGCCTCCATCAACAGCGTGAACTGGTAACATGAACATAGATACTGCACATGTTAAAACAAGAAATAAACTTACAATTTTCTTTTTCATCATCATTCCCCCTTTAGACCATTCTAGAGATATTGATGGAAGAACTCTTTTTCTTGTTCTGTAAACCCTTCAGAACCTAATGGAGTTTCTCTTACATCACACAATGAATAATCTAATAATTTCTTTGTTAAGTTTATATTATAGTTTGGATCACCATTTTTCAAGAACTCTTGATATCTTTCTAAAAATAATGCGATTTCATGATAGAAACGCTCTTGTTTTTCAGGCGTTGTTTCAGAGCCTCTAGACTTTGATTCATAATGATGGAAACATGCATATGGATTATATACAACAAGTTTATTCTTTTCTCTGACTCTTAAACAAAAATCAATGTCATTAAATGCGACTGCGAATGTTTCATCTAATCCATTTACTTCTTCATAGATATTCTTCTTTACTAACATCACTGCTGCTGTAACTGCACTATAATCCTGTGCTATCATTGCACGATTGAAGTACGTATCATCTTCAGATACATGATTCTTAAAAACATGTTCCGCAACACCAATCCCAATCACAACTCCAGCATGTTGAATTGTATTATCCGCATAAAGTAATCTACATCCTACAATTCCTACATCTTCTCTTTGACAATAGCCCATCATTTCTTTTAAGGAATCTGGCTCGATTAGTTCCACATCATTATTCATCAACAAATAATAGTCTCCATTTGCGTATTTTGTTCCATAGTTATTGATCTTTGAATAATTGAATGTTCCTTCATACTTTACAACTTTTACATTCTCATATTCTTTTTGAATCTTTTCATAATACGCAAATGTTTCTGCTTCTTCTGAATTATTCTCTACTACAATAAATTCTAGATTTGGCCATGTTCCTTTTTCTATCATAGATCGTATTGCCTTATCTAAATCTTCTGTATGATCTTTATTCGGAATAATCACACTGATTAGTGGATATTCATCAAAATGCCACACTGTATGATAAATACCTAAACTAATTCCATTCTCTACTTTATCAATCTTGATATCAGGCCATACTCTTTCATAATGTGCTTTTACTGCCTTTTGTCCTGATGTAAAACAATACATCTTATTCTCTAGATTCTGTGCTGTGGAATTGGCATGTACTCTCCAATGATAGAGTATCTTTGCCACATGCGCTGTCTTTCTTGCTTGTTCTGTCATTCTTAGGATAAAGTCATGATCTTGTGATCCATCATATGCACTTCTAAATCCTCCATATTCATCTGTTAATGTTTTTCTTACCGCAAACAAATGACAGATATAATTATCACTACACAACATATCTATGTTATAGTCTGGTTTGAAGTGTGGATCTGCGAGTACATTTCCTTCTTTGATCTTATCTTCATCTGAATAGATACAATCTACTTCTTCATCTTCTTGAATGACTTTTGCGAATTCATACAGTGCATCTTCTGTTAACAAGTCATCATGATCAAACAACACAACAAAGTCTCCTGTTGCCATTTTAAGTGCTTCATTTGTATTTCCAGAAATACCTTCATTCTTTTCTAATCGTTTATATAGAATTCTAGAATCTGTATACTTTAACACTTCCGCATGTACTTGTTCCACATGTTCCGCATCACTTCCATCTGCTAGACACAATTCCCATTTCCCATACGTTTGATGAATCACGGATTCTATCATCTCATCTAAGAAATTGAGTGGTGTATTATACAAAGGTACTAACACACTAAATCTTGGATCTGTATCTTTGATTTCTTCTTTTCTTTGTCTTTGTAATTCTTCTTTACTTGGTTTTGTTTTCTTATACCATTCTGCATAGGTGATTGGTTTCTTTGTTCCAGTTTTTAAACGATGAATAGATTCTGCAGTTGTGTTTAAAAGTTTTGCGATAGAATATTTGATATTCATCAATGTTCTATCGAATCCATCTAAAACAATTTCTTCTGTATTTTCTAATACAAGTTTATGAATCTTTCCTACAAATGAAATTGTAAAACCAATCTTTTTCTCATCATATACTTTTAATAAATCTTGTGTTACGTCATGTCTATAACAACGTACAATCTCTGATTCTATGATTTGATTGTTTTTGTCATATAACTTCATATCATGAATGCAATCTAATGGTGTTACAAATGCCCAACCATAAATAAATGTTTTTCCATTTTCTTCATACATTCGATCAATATGATATTGAATCTGATTTGTCATTTTTTTCTCCTATTGTCCTAAACTATAATCAGAATGTTCTTTTGATAGATTTGGATTGTAATACGGATCACCATTCTGATAATACTTATCCCATCTTTGCATAAAACGATTACATTCATCCATAAAACGATCATTCTTTTCTTCTGTTGTATCTAAACCTCTAGACTTTGATTCATAATGATGGAAACATGCATATGGATTATATACAACAAGTTTATTCTTTTCTCTGACTCTTAAACAAAAATCAATGTCATTAAATGCGACTGCGAATGTTTCATCTAATCCATTTACTTCTTCATAGATATTCTTCTTTACTAACATCACTGCTGCTGTAACTGCACTATAATCCTGTGCTATCATTGCACGATTGAAGTACGTATCATCTTCAGATACATGATTCTTAAAAACATGTTCCGCAACACCAATCCCAATCACAACTCCAGCATGTTGAATTGTATTATCCGCATAAAGTAATCTACATCCTACAATTCCTACATCTTCTCTTTGACAATAGCCCATCATTTCTTTTAAGGAATCTGGCTCGATTAGTTCCACATCATTATTCATCAACAAATAATAGTCTCCATTTGCGTATTTTGTTCCATAGTTATTGATCTTTGAATAATTGAATGTTCCTTCATACTTTACAACTTTTACATTCTCATATTCTTTTTGAATCTTTTCATAATACGCAAATGTTTCTGCTTCTTCTGAATTATTCTCTACTACAATAAATTCTAGATTTGGCCATGTTCCTTTTTCTATCATAGATCGTATTGCCTTATCTAAATCTTCTGTATGATCTTTATTCGGAATAATCACACTGATTAGTGGATATTCATCAAAATGCCACACTGTATGATAAATACCTAAACTAATTCCATTCTCTACTTTATCAATCTTGATATCAGGCCATACTCTTTCATAATGTGCTTTTACTGCCTTTTGTCCTGATGTAAAACAATACATCTTATTCTCTAGATTCTGTGCTGTGGAATTGGCATGTACTCTCCAATGATAGAGTATCTTTGCCACATGCGCTGTCTTTCTTGCTTGTTCTGTCATTCTTAGGATAAAGTCATGATCTTGTGATCCATCATATGCACTTCTAAATCCTCCATATTCATCTGTTAATGTTTTTCTTACCGCAAACAAATGACAGATATAATTATCACTACACAACATATCTATGTTATAGTCTGGTTTGAAGTGTGGATCTGCGAGTACATTTCCTTCTTTGATCTTATCTTCATCTGAATAGATACAATCTACTTCTTCATCTTCTTGAATGACTTTTGCGAATTCATACAGTGCATCTTCTGTTAACAAGTCATCATGATCAAACAACACAACAAAGTCTCCTGTTGCCATTTTAAGTGCTTCATTTGTATTTCCAGAAATACCTTCATTCTTTTCTAATCGTTTATATAGAATTCTAGAATCTGTATACTTTAACACTTCCGCATGTACTTGTTCCACATGTTCCGCATCACTTCCATCTGCTAGACACAATTCCCATTTCCCATACGTTTGATGAATCACGGATTCTATCATCTCATCTAAGAAATTGAGTGGTGTATTATACAAAGGTACTAACACACTAAATCTTGGATCTGTATCTTTGATTTCTTCTTTTCTTTGTCTTTGTAATTCTTCTTTACTTGGTTTTGTTTTCTTATACCATTCTGCATATGTAATCGTATGATTCTTTTTTGCACGATACCAATCTACAAGCATACGTAATGGACCTTGTGTATGAATATAGATACTCAATTTACATTTGCGAATAAAAGCATCGTTGATCTTTAATTCTAACGTTCCACTATCACAAGTAATTACTAATGTATTTCCTTTATCAATGATAATATGAAAACCATATTGATTATCAATCGTTTCATGATAATACTTGATTGCGACATCATTTCTTCTTGTTTTATCAACTTTAAAAATATCAGATGGATTTTTTGTGGAATAAGAAAGTTGTTCCTCTGCTTGATTACCAACAGCGAATCCTTTCAAATCTAAAAATCCATTTTCTTCTTTCATGCTTTCAACTCTATATAACATGTTACCTCCAAGTCATATCTTTCAGTTACTTTTTATATCATCAAACAAGTTAGTTTTTTGTACACTTTTACAACGCTTTTTATGACGCTTTTTGCAACGCTTAGCGTTTTTTGATGCTTTTATGTTGATTTTTCATTTGTTTTAAAATCAAATCCATCATTAAATTTAAATACAAGAAAATAAGAACATGCTTTTTTAATGATGTTAATTAACTTTTCAATCTTTTTCTATTACTTCCCAATAACCACCCCTTGATCCACCAATTCTTTTAATATATCCATTTTCTCTTAAATATGAAATATTATTATCAACTGCCGTTTTCCCAATTCCTAATATTTGTTGTAACTCTGCTTTTGAAATATTTGGATTATGTCTGATCTCTTTTAATATTAGTTTTCTACGTTTGTTTAATGGCTTTAAATCGTCTCTATTTTCATGAATTAGATCAGCACCTTCGTCCACTTTGGAAAATGGTATCGTTACAACAATTGAATTTTCTCGGAAAGTAATCGCCTCTTCTCCATATACCTCAACAATCTTAGGTACACCTCTTCCAGATTTTTCACTAATATGTAATTGCAAAAAAATTTCCGATAATTTTTCATTCACTGGAACAGATTCTCCAAGATAAAATCCTTCTTTAGTTTGTCCTGGTGGCAAAGAACCTCTTGATAAAATTTCAATTCGATTAGAAAAGACAGATATCATAGGTTCATTCCCACTAACCCAATAATTATGTAATACAGCATTTATGATAGCTTCTCTAAATGCCTTATTGTCAAATAATGGCACTTCTTTCCGTTCAACAATTCTATTTCTTTCGTCAGCTTGAATAATATTTAATACATCACCATATTGAAGAACGTTATCTAATGAATAGAGCAAACAATTATTCCCAAATTCTCTAACTGAGAATAAATTTGAGCCTTTTGTTTTCCCATCAAAAATAGATACTCTTAATGGCATATGCGAATCATCAGAAAGTAATTGTGCTAGCAAATTATATTCTCCATCTTTGTTCCTTAGACTCAGATTTTTTTCAAATGTTTTTTCTTTTAGTACAATCCCTCTAGATCCATAATATCCAAATAATTTGTGAAATGTTAAATCTTGATACTTTGATGGTAACGTTTCTATCGTTTCCACTTGTCCACTTAATATTTTAAATAGTTGTATTTCTCTTTTTGGATAATTCTTAATATTATTTTTCGCAGACCCAATTCTGATAAAACGTTTTTCTTTAAATGAAGTTGGTATCTCTTCAGCTGCTGGTATAACTAACACAACAACTCTCTTGCCTTTAATATCTAATTCTTCAAACCTAAAGTTAATACTTGGAGATAAATTTCTAGCTAGATAATTTTGATATGGTTCTTTATTGTAATCTTGATATGGATTAAAAGTTGTACCAACTATTTCATGCGTTTCATCATTAACACCCCATATAAAATAAGCTTCGTTTCTATAATGAAATGCAGCAGCATTTGATAAAGCAGAAACATATTCTCCTAAACCATCAACTTGAAACCAATTTTCTTTAAATTCAAACCATTCCTGTTCATCATTGTAACCGCATAGTTCTAATATTTTCTCTTTTAAACCCATCGAATTCACCAACCTTTCTTCATGATTATCAAATGAATGATCTACCCACTTTTCTACCCACTTTTCTACCCACTTTTCTACCCCCTTTTCTACCCATCATTTTAATCGTAAAGTACTTTTTTTTCCATCAAAAAAAAATCCACTAGGCATATCATTTTGTAAGTGTCAAATAGAGCCGTGGCATGAAAAAGCTCCTTTGTGATAGATAATACTTCCATACAGAGGAGCTTTATTGATACTTATTATTTGGTTTCTTCTGTTCACTGAGAATTTGTTTCATTTCCTGTTTGCTTAACATCTTTGTGAATGCAGGCAATTGTTCAGAAAAATATTAATTAACATGAACCTCTTGTTTTAACTCTATTTTATTTCCATTAACATCACTTTCTGTAGCATAGATTGTTACATTTCCTGTATTCAAAAAATCAATATTAGTTTCTGAATTTGTATATTCTATGCCTTTGTCCCAAGCATCTTCAGACATTCCTCCAGAACGTTCTATGCTTCCGGATATATTTGCAACATAATATCTATTTTCCGCTTTGCTAAGCGAATATCTTGCCGTATATACCGCTTGTTCTGGATTTGTTTTCAAATACATTGTATATTTTCCTTTTTCTACATTAATTACTCCATTTGGATTCATGGCGATTTCTTCACCATTATTGTTTTTTATATGTAATTCTGCAGATCTAACATATCCAACATTTTCTTTAGTAACTCTAATTACTGAAGTATCTTTATGTAAAGAAGATTCCGCTGTTATAGTTGCTTTTCCTTCTCCTACAGCAATTGCTTTTCCATTTCGATCAATTCGAACAACATTTTCATTATCACTACTCCATTTAACCACTTTACCTTCAACAGGATTTGCCGGTGTAAAATTCGCAGTATATTGATATGTATCTCCAATCGACATAGAAACCATACTTTTAATAGTAATTGATTGAAGGTACAACGTGTTATCGGCTTCATCCCAATATTCATCTTCTACAATCCATTCATTGGTATCTTTTTCAAAATTGAATGGTGTTGTCCACCAATCCCTTGATCCATGTTCATAACCTTCACTAGTCGTCATAATTTCATCTGCGCAATTGCCGTTAGAACTTTGAGCACCACATCTCCAACACTTCCAATAACCTTCACGAACTATATTATCATTACTTCCAAACATTGGTTTAACCCAGGACCATTGGTGTTTGTGAAGATGCTTACCACAAGTTGAGCATTTGTAATAAGAAGGAAATTTATACCATGTTTGAGTATGCCATCCTCCATGACAATCATACATATCTTCATAATCAGTTACATCTTTATAACATTGATTACAAGCATAACCATTTTTTATATCTTCCCAAGTCCAATTTACCCAATTATGATTTCCACCATTCTTGCAATCCACTACTACATTTTCTGAATTACTATTGTTTACCGAATTGTTAGTATTTTCATCCAAACCATTTGCACGACCATATCCAATTGCGTACCAAGCATTTCCTTCATCTTTCCATCCTAGG
>CAVJMM010000085.1:0-7367 GCA_963650865.1 Eubacterium sp. AM49-13BH
TTATACATTTGATACATATATTTTACAATGATCAAGCAAATGAAACAAATAATATCAGGCAATTCATCCCACCACTTTCATTCTTTAGAAGTGGGGGATTTCTTGCCTAAAAAATGTTAAACGTAGGAACAGTGAATGGTACAACTTTTCTTGCCGCATTACATGAATTACCAATCATGGTGCCAATCGCTTTTATTTAAGAATTCTTTATTGTAGGAAAGATTGCTAGAAAACTTGCTTTTTATGTTATGAAACCTACAGATCGTCCACAGTTTATTACCTATGCAATCTCTATTTGTATTTGTTGTATTATGTGTCCAATTATGAGTCTTATCGCAACACTATTATTTAAGACACCATCTTTTGGAACATGGGTTCTTACATTTGCCATGAATTTTCCAATGGCTATCTTTTATCAGATGTTTTATTGTGGACCATTTGTTCGATTCATTTTCAGATCCATTTTCAAAGAAAAGAATAAGTCTTAATACTGTACATAGAAAAAGTGCTAGATATCGCATAAATATGCTTTATTTAGCACTTTTGTTGTAAAATAATTATCTTAAATCATTCGTAAATTCAACAGTTGTTTTCTTTAAAACTTTTTCTAAAGCATGGACAATGATGTGATGATCTTTTCCTTCATGTAAACCACTCACAATGACAGATGCGATAAGTTGATTCTCATGATTACAAATTGGGAAAGATCCTCCAGAAAACATATTCGCATGATTTTCATTGATTTCTGCATTTACATACATCCAAGCACTACTATGTCCTTGTTCTAATAAAGCTTCATGCTTATAGGAACAGAACATAAAATTTCTTTCCACTTTATCGTCCATTGCGTATTGGAAAATCACTAATCCATCTATTTCACGAATGATTTGAATTACAATTCCTCGATCCTCATGTTTTGCTTCTTCAATGATTGCTTACCCTAATACAAGCGCATCTTGGCTATGAAAAGATTCATATCTTAGATCCTGTTCTTGTTGTAATAGAACTTCTAAATCTGATTGTTGATACATTACATGTGCCCTCTTGCTAGATAAGAATCTTCCTTTATTATGATCTTTCTCATAAAAAGTTCCGTATGAATTGTTGTTTTCTTGTATATGCCTTCCATTGCGTTCCTGGATCATCATACTTCATGAAATTTGTCCACGCATTCAACATCGATTCAGATAATCTATAATCTTTGACTGTCATATCTCTCCAACAACGATCCAACGTTCCAAACACATACCAAAGTTCTGAAGAGTGAAATGCACCAGCATCATCAGAAGGTAATTGTCTAGAGAAATAATACATATACACCGGCTTTTTAGAATACGTTGCACGTAAATCACAAAAAGTCTTACAACCTTCGTAGAACTTACTTTTTCTCGCATCCATACCTTTTTCAATTGTAATATCTTGGCTTGTCATTCCTATCATATATGGAATATCATGAATTCTAAAATTCTTCATTGAAGTATTCATATCTTCCAATAAAACATATCCATCATTAACTGGCCCAAATGTTAAACCATGTTGTTTTTGATAAAGTTCTGGAAGAATAGAAACCAATTTTTCTGCTTTTACTTTTCTTAATCCCGCAACATTTTTCACCTTACACAATTGCTTGATTTGGTTACTGATAGAATACGCATCTGTTAATTTTTTAGTAGAAGATAATCCATTATCAATTCCTGCTCCAGATTGAAAGATTGCGTTATGAATCATACCTTTTGTGAGTGAAGAAGAAACAAGTGCTTGTACACTCATTGCTCCTGCAGACTGTCCAAATACTGTAATACGACTCTTATCCCCATGAAATGCTTCAATATTTTCATACACCCATTTAAGTGCTTCAATTTGATCTAACAATCCATAATTTCCAGTTGTTCTAAAATTATTTTCTTTCACAAGATCTTGATCAGCATAGAATCCAAACACGCCAACACGATAATTGATTGTCACAAGAATCACATCTCTAGAGGCAAACTTTTCACCATCAAATTCCATCTCTGAACCAAATCCATGATCAAATGCTCCACCATGGATCCAAAAAGCAACTGGAAACTTCCCTTCTTTTCGAGGTGCCCATATATTGAGATACAAACAATCCTCACTTTGTGCAGGAAGTGGAAATCTTTTATCCGTATAAAACTCTTTCCCGTAAAATCCATTTGTTGGATCTGCTTGTGGACATTGTGGACCAAATTCTAATGCAGAATAAACACCATCCCACTTTGCTTTTTTCATTGGGACTTTAAATCTTCTTTCACCAACTGGTGCTTCCGCATAGGGAACACCTCTAAAAATCATACTTGAAACTTTCGCTTCACCTTCTAATATTCCTAGTTTTGTTTTTACTTGTATCGTATTCATTTTCATCTCCAAAAAAAGAACTCAGTCTTTGACTTCTTTTAATTTCACGAAGTCAAAGAAAGAATTCTTCATTAAATCTAGTGTCATTTGTTTTGTCTCTTCAACACTTCTTGATCCACCAATATCATTTACAAACATACGAATATTCAACGCTAAAGATTCCGCATAATATCTGCTTAATAATTCATTTGAATATTGTGGAAGATAATCTTGTTTTCGATATCTTTCCAAAAATTGCAAAACTAATATTCTTAAGTTATCACGAATCATATCTTCAAAACTATTTTGACCAGTAACATGATAAGCAATTCGATAAAATTCTTTATTCTCTAACAATATCTGTAAAGAATCTGTCAAAGCTTTTTCGAATTCACCGCTCTTTACTGAATCTTTTGCGTTTTCAACAATATCATGATAAATAATCCAATTTAAACAATCATATTTATCACTGAAATAGTTATAAAACGTGGCACGAATTACACCTGTAGCATCACAGATTTGTTTGATTGTTATTTTTTCAAACAAACGTTTTACCATCAACTGTCTTAAATTCTCTGCCAAAGATATCTTCATGAGATTTTTATGATATTCCATAATTACCTCATCACTACATAAACAGTTATCAAAAAGATGCCGAAGAATACCAAAAGAGCGCCACCAATCATACCAGCAATTCTTTGATACTTCGCCCCTAAATTATAACCGATAATCAAAGCACTTAACACTGTTAAAAATGTAATCACAAAAGAAATAATCGCTGCATTCATTGCTTTAACAGCTAAAAATCCATAAGCAGCACCAATAAAGAACGTATCTACACTTGTATACAATGCTTTTCTTAGTAGTGTTTTCCAATCAAATGCTTCATCTAATTTTTCTTCAAATCCTTTATTCATTTTAGATTTCACAATTGATAATGTTCCAATAAAGAAAACAATCAATGCCGCAATCATGATTTCAATTCTTGCTCGCTCAATGCTCATAACAAATGGTTCACTTACTAAAAAACCAAGCATGAACATTACAGTCGCAACTACAGCAAATTCTAATGCATATAATACTATTTTTTTACCATTCAAATTACGAAGTTGTGCACCCTTATTCATCATGACAATAAAACCATCAATTGACAAACCTAAAAAAATCAATATATGTTGTATCATGTCTGTTCTCCTTTTTCGTAATTATTTTACAAAATCATTTCTTATTTTTAGATATACAAAATAAAATATTTGTATGAAAAAGGTCTGCGAATTCACAGACCTTTTTTCATCCTATTGTTAGGAGGGAAAGAAATTAACTCTTTTGGAGTATCTATATAATACAAACCACTTGTGTAAGTTATATGTTCAATTTGTGAAATGTTTGTGAAAGTATTATTTGACAATAATTCCTAACAAACTCGCTAAGGCAATTGCTTGTTCTGCATTGACAATTACGCCTCTTAGATTCTCTGGTAATATCGCAATATTATTGATATTACTTGTAGATAGATCAATTCCATTTAATGGTGTTTGATGAATTTCACACCCACCAAAATCACACTCTATCACATTCATATCTTTGAGTTGTACTGCATGCAAAGAACCTTCTTGAAAGATGCAATGATTCCATTCACTACGATTCCATTTAGATTGATTAAGATTGATCAATGTACATTGTGAATGAATCATCTTCACATCTGAAAAAGAACATGCTGAAAAATCAATTCCTGTCATTCTACAATTCTGAAATATACATCTTCGAAATACAGTTTCTTCAAAACAAGCATTTGAAAAATCACAATGATCAAAAATCACATCTGCAAACAAACAAGATGATATTTCATGATGAATTGTAACATTCGAAAATTTACATTCATAGAATTCAATTTGTTTATAATCTTCTTCTAATTCTTCATCTGAATATGCACAATTATCCAAACGATAACCATCTATATCATTGATAGACTTATCATTTAATTCTTCTGAATAACTAGGTTCTACAATTTTCTTCATGTAGCTATTTTACAAGAATTCTAAATATAATTCATCATTCATAATCCGTTTTAATTGATTCTTCTTCCCAACTTTGAATTTCTTTTAAACGTTCTTTCAAAGAATTGCTTACAACTTTTACTGCATCACTTCCAAGCAACAATCGAAATGGAGGATTTTCCTTCTCTATAACATCAATTAGCACAACGCCACATTTGTCACATGATATTTTTCCTTTGAACCTTTACTATCTAACAAAAGAAAATATCAAGCAATTCTAATATCCAATCAATTTCATAAGTATTTTCGGCAGAAGAAAACAATGATACAAACGTAAATACTGTACACGGAAAAAGTGTGAGATGTCGCATATCCATGCATCATTTCACACTTTTATTGTAAAACTATTATGTCGTTTTATTCATAAGCTTAATGAGATTTGATCAATCAACTTTTCTCGAAAAGTCATTGTTCCACCATGTACCTTTTCTGTTTTATCAACTGCAATCTCACCTGTTTTTTTCATAAATTTACATAACCAGGACGTTGATACAACTGTATGATCAACGGATAGTACTGCACCTAATAGTGCACTTGACATACATCCCGTTCCAGTAATTCGAGCCATCATTACATCTCCACCACTTATTCCATAGCTTTTATGTCCATCTGTCACAAGATCGATCTTTCCAGATGCAATCAAAATTACATGATGTTCTGAAGAATACCTTTTCATTTGAGTTAAAAGTTGATCTGGATGCAATTGATCATCTTTGGAAGCATCTACTCCACATTGTCGATTTTCGTTGTTAATTAATGCATAAATTTCAGAATAGTTCCCTCTAATACAATCTACATGTGCTATTTCTAATAATTCCAATAGCTTTTTTCTTCGAAAGGTAGATCCTGCAATTCCTACCGGATCCACCACTACTGGATGCTTACATGTATTAGATTTTTTCACTGCTAAAAACATCGCATCATAATCATCTGTTGCACCAAAGTTGCAAATCAAAGCATCACATCCTGAAGTAATTTCTTCAACTTCTTCTATATGGTGTGCCATTGTAGGTGAAGCACCAATTGCCAGTAACGCATTAGCACAATCATTTACAGTTACCGCATTTGTAATACAATGCACAATTGGTTTCTTTTTTCGTATTTCTTTAAGCATTCCATTTTCCATGTACATCACCTATTTGAAAAGTCTCCATTGATCGCAAAAGCATGATTCATAGGGCCACTTCCTTTTCCTAAATCCAACATTGCTTCTAAAGCACCAGAAATATAATTCTTTGCATACAAAACAGAAGTTTCTAAATCATATCCTTTTGCTAGATTTGACGCGATTGCACTTGATAATGTACAACCCGTCCCATGTGTGTTTGGATTATCAATGTGTTTTCCTTCAAACCAAGTAAACCCATTTTCTTTTGCATACAATAAATCATTTGCATCATTAATTTTATGTCCACCTTTTAAAAGTACATTGCATCCATATTTCTCACAAATCATTTTCGCTGCTGATTCCATATCATCAGATGATTGAATCTTTTTATCACTCAAAACCTCCGCTTCTGGAATATTTGGAGTAATTAAAGTAGCCAACGGTAACAATTCGCTCTTCAAAGTATCAATTGCATCTTCATTGATCAATCTTGCACCACTTGTCGCATCCATAACTGGATCCACAACAATATTCTTTGCGTGATAATAGAATAGTTTTTCAGCAATCACATGAATCAATTCACTCGAAGAAACCATCCCTGTTTTAATTGCATCAGGATAAATATCCGTAAATACACAATCCAATTGTTCTTCTAAGAATTTTGGTGTAGCTTCCATTACACTAGTCACACCAACTGTGTTTTGGGCAGTGAGTGCTGTAACGGCACTCATCGCATATACACCATTGGCTGTCATTGTTTTAATGTCTGCTTGAATGCCAGCTCCTCCACTAGAATCACTTCCAGCAATCGTTAATACCGTTTTCATTGTGCTTCGTCTTTTCATGATTCTTTGTATCTTTTCTTTCAATCCTTCTGCTGTTTCTTTAATATCATCTTTTCCGAAAATACCACTCACTATCGCAACACCTGATAAGCCTGTATTTGTTAGAACATCTATATTTGTTTCATTGATTCCACCAATCGCAACAACTGGTATCTTTACACTCTTACAAATTTCTTGAAATAGAGATAATTTCATTGGTTTCGCATCTTTTTTCGTATTTGTTCCAAATACGGCACCACTTCCTAAATAATCAGCTCCATTTTTTTCAGCCATTTTGGCTTGTTCAATGGTTTTCGCTGTAACACCAATGATCTTATTTGTTCCTAAAATACGTCTAGCTTCTAATAAGGACATGTCTGATTGGCCAACATGAACTCCATCAGCATCTATCTTTTTTGCGAGTTCAACATCGTCATTAATAATGAACGGAACATGATAATTCGCACATAATTTCTTTAGTTGTATTGCTTCACTTTCTAATGGGTTTGGTTTTCTACGATATTGGATCATCGTAACGCCTCCCTGTAAAGCTTTTTCTACCTGTTCATAAAGACTACTTTTTTCAGCCAGTGTACAATCTGTAATTGCATATAACATTAGCGATTTCTTTTCCATATTTTCACACTTTCTAACAAAACCAAAAACGAATTCCATAGGGAATCCGTTCAAAAACTTATCTATTCCCTACGTTGGCATTACCCAAATCAGGTCAAAAGGTCAAAGCTTACTAGCTTACTCTCAGCCCACTTCTAGTGAGCTCCCTTGTTTACTGTCATTAGAATTTTACCATTTTATAATCTCATTTGCATCTTTGATGTCAAAAAATTGAAAAGTCATAATTTTGATGTCGAATTAATATTGAAAAGTCATAATTTTTTGCCTAGTTTTATATTGAAAAGTCATATTTGTAAAGCTAAAATATTATTGAAAAGTCAGAAAGAGTGAAACCTGAACTTTGTAAGATTTGTATAACTAAAAAAGAAAAGAAGCATTAATAGCTAT
>CAVJMM010000086.1:0-7348 GCA_963650865.1 Eubacterium sp. AM49-13BH
TTCATAAAAACCATTTACCCGTTCTCTTTATTTCTTATTTCGGTGAATAGTAACACAAGATTGGTATCACTTTTAATTTCTAAAGATACCATTCAATTACTCATATTGTAATATTATTTCATTTTCAGAGATTCTTTAGCGTCAAATATCTCCTTTTTTGTATTCATTTCGGATATTTTTGCTTGATAAATACAACTATAAACATCAGCATTTTCTAGCTCGTTATATCCGTAATAATCGTAATCTGCTGAAGTTTCTATAGTTAAGTCATCGGATGTTAGTATGTTTAATGTGCCAGGCTCATGATGTATTGATTCTTCTAAAGGAACTATCGCTTTTGAAAAGATTTTGACGAAACCGGAACTATCGGCTTTGTCAAAAGATAATTTGCTTGCTTTGAGCATCTCGGAATGACATGTGACAGATAAGTTAAAATCATAACCACATGCTAAGCAAATTAATCTAGCAAATTCTCTTTGTGTTCTTCCATTTCCTTCTCTAAATGGGTGCAACGCATTTAAATCACCATAGTTATCAGAAAGTACTCTGATAAAATCTTCTAAATTGTTTTTGACATTAAAACACTGAGGATAATATTTGTTAAAAACAGAATCTGCATAGCTTTGGATAAAAGAAGTGGTACAAAACAGATTTCCTTTTCCTATTTCGACTGTTCTTACTTCACCTGCCCAATCGTATATGTCTTGAAATATATACTTATGAATTGATTTCAAATGCGTGAAATTGAATTCTCCTAATATTGGTTGATCTTGAAGCTCTTTTAATCGAATTGCAGTAAGTTCTTTTTCGGCTTCAAACAACGTATGCCTATCCTTTATATTTAGTTTGTTTTTTAAAGTGTTAGAGTTTGGATAACAGTATTTATTGTCTTGCATATTTTTGAATTACTTCCTGTCTGAGCTGTTCTGATGTCTTTTCTCCATTTGATACTTTTATTAATTCCGCAATAAATCCTTTACTTAAATGCATATTTTCAATAGACATTGTAGCGATAACATTTCGAATATCTTTATTTTTTTTTGATTTGTGTATTACCATAGTGATTTCCTCTTCTTAATTATACTATATTCAGTCTTGTATATGCATGAAATCAAAGGCTTCAAGCGTATTCATTTAGACATGTGATTATTTTAGGTATCATCTAATTTAGACAAAATATTGTGGGTGTCGTTTGACTTTCACGTAGAGTTATATAAACTATAGATATATCGAAAGGAAGGTGTATAAAATGAGTGAATTTAATACACAAGCAAGAGGTTTTGCGCAAGATGATGTCAATGCGTACCTCGTAAAAGTTTTTGGAAAGATGGGATTAGGTCTAGCTGTTACAGCGATCGTTGCAGCAGTTTGTTATTTTACAAATGCATGGTACTACTGGTATAGCTTAACAGGTGGTATCGGAACGATTCTACTAATCATTGCGCAATTTGGAGTAGTCATTGGATTATCTTCTAAGATCACAACAATGAAAACTTCAACAGCGAATATCTTGTTTCTAGCTTATGCAGCATTAACAGGATTCTCCTTCTCTACATTGTTATATGTATATACAGAAGGTGCAGTGTTTGGAGCGTTTGCTTTCTCAGCAGTTTTATTTGGAAGCTGTGCAGTCATTGGTGCTACAACAAATAGAGATCTATCAAAGTTCTCAACATTATTAATGGGTGGATTGATTGCCTTAGTCATCGCAACAATTGCTTCTATGTTTATTCCAGCTCTAGCAGATAGCTTGCTCATTAGCTACTTAGGTGTAATTATCTTCTTAGGATTGACTGCTTGGGATATGCAAAGAGTCAAAGCAATGTATTATAGCGTTGGAGGCTATGGTCAAGTAGCTGAAAACTTCGCTATTTATGGCGCATTTGAATTGTATCTAGATTTCATTAATATATTCTTATATGTATTAAGAATCTTCGGAAGCAGATCAAGTAACGATTAACAAATTCAATGTTATAATGAAACAGGACTTAGGTCCTGTTTTTTGAGGAAAAAAATGATAGTTGCGGAATATAACTTTACAGATTATTATCACAAATATGTAACCATAGAAGCAGATGAACTAACAGCGAATCTAAATAGTGTCATTAAGGTAAATGAAAAGGATTGTTATGCCTTATGTTCATCTTACATTGATAAAGAAGGGTACGTTCGTTTTAATGTGCTTTCTATTGGTGAAAGTTGGGAACATTGTACACGTGGTTTAAAAAACAAAAAGATGCTTGGTGAATTTGGTATCGATGAAGTTTTTTATAAAGAAATGAGAATTGCGGAAACAGATTACGCAATGGTAGAAAAGAATCAAGCATTTATAGAAAAACATGATCGTTTGATTGATGAAGATATTTTGAAGTGCAGAGAAGATCAAAGATTAGATTCTCTCAGAGATTCTTACTATCCAGATGTTGTTTATGTAGGCATGTTCTATGACTTAAATATCAGTGAATATGCAATGCGTATCACGGGTATCAAAGGACCTTTCTTAGTTGGAGATTTATTAGAAGAGCCACAATATGAAATGGGAATCCATGAAGGAGAACCAGTTTATGCGTTGCCATATATGAATGATGGATTAAGATTATTTGCGCTATTTGGTGGAAAGAAATTAGATAAAGAACAGAAAAAGGTCATGAATCAATTGATTCAAGAAACAAATGAAATAGGGATTGATTTTAATGGGATTTCATTAAAGAACTAGGAGTACAAATGAGTAATAGTCAAACAATTAAATATAAATGTCCATATTGTCAAAAAGAATTTGATATCGAAATTTATAATACAGTGAATGCGAGACAAGATCCTGATTTGAAAGATCGTTGTAAGTCAGGTGATATCTTTCAACATTCTTGTCCACATTGTCATTCCGATTTCTTGATTCAAAATCCAATGTTATATGAAGACCAAGATCATCAATTTGTAATTCTTGTTTCTAGTGAAGATACTGGAACACAATTAAAAACATTTGCGGAACCATTGGTAAAAAAAGGATATCGACTAAGAAGATGTTCTACGGTAAAAGAATTTGTAGAAAAGATTCAAATCTTTGAAGATGGCGCGGATGATATTGCGGTGGAATTAGCGAAATATGATAGTTTTATTGATTTTTTAGAAAGTCGAAAAGGTGATCCAAAACAGGTTACTTCCATTGATTATGTATATACAAAAGATGATGTGATGAAAATTGATATTCGTATTGAAGATAGAGGTATGTCATTTTTGATACCTGTTAGTGGATTAAAGGAAGAAGTAGAGGCAAATAAAGATATATTTGCGGTAGATGAACTTTCATTCCCGTGTGTTAATAGTGAATGGATGATTTCCTTATTTACAAAATAAGAAGATGAATCACATAATTTCACAAATTAATGACATATTTTTTAAACAAAAACTTTGTATATTAATAGTGCAGAAATGATCTGCCCTGATACATGAAGCCCCTAAACATGATCAGTGATTTCTATCCCCTTAATAAATTTTAGAAAAGAGAGAGACCTGTGAAAGGTCTTTTCTCTTTGGTAAAATACTTCTATGAACAAACAAATTTTAAGTCAAATGATTTATGATATTCAAAATATCAAACAGGAAAAAGTTGTGATCGCTATTGACGGTAGATGTGCTTCAGGGAAAACAACATTAGCACAGAAACTATCAGAGATATTAGATGCAAATGTATTTCATATGGATGATTATTTTTTGCGTGTTGAACAGCGAACAAAAGAAAGATTTGAACAACCAGGTGGAAATGTAGATTGGGAAAGATTCCATGAAGAAATTGGTAAGAAATTACATACCAATGAAGATATTGTTTATAGCCCGTTTGATTGTAAGACATTTACAATTTCTAATGAAATACGTGTTCCGCAAAAACGTTATACAATTGTGGAAGGATCCTATTCCATGCATCCAGAATTAAGAGATTTATATGATTATTTAATTTATCTAACAATTGATCCGACATTCCAACTTCAAAGAATCCAAAAAAGAAATCCAGATAAAGTTAATATGTTTGTTGAAAGATGGATTCCTTTTGAAGAAAAATACTTTCAAGTAAATCATTTAGATACATTTTGTAATATTTTAGTAAAAGCAGAAGAAATGATGTAATAGGTTTCTTCTGTTTTTTGGTACAATACTTTCGGGAGTTTTTTATGAAAGTTGATTTTTATTATGTAAGACATGGTCAAACGATTTTTAACCAAATTGGAAGAATGCAAGGATCTTGTGATTCTCCACTCACTTCTAAAGGAATCGAAGATGCTGAAGATACCGCTTCTGCATTAAGAAATATATCCTTTCAACACGCATTTACTTCTTCTTCAGAACGTGCTTTAAAAACAGCACAAATGATATGTAAGTATCATGATATGGAACCTGTATGTATGAAAGAATTAAAGGAATTTGATTTTGGCGATTTAGATGGAGAACCAATTGAAAAATTCAAATCCGCAATTTGGGGAGAAAAAATGCGAGATGATTGGACAGAATACCATGGAGAATCATCAGATTTGTTTGATAAAAGATCAAGAAAAGCTTTCCATAAAATATTAGAACAATGTAAAGATGGAGAAAATGTATTAATTGTTTCACATGGTTCTTATATTATGCATTTGATGAAAACGTTATTAAATTTCGATCAAGAAGCTTATGTTGAAAAAAGAAACGCTGAAAATAAACCATGGATGCCAAACTGTGGAATTTGTGTATTTACATATGAAGATGGTAATTGGTCTATGAAAGAAGAACCAATGAGTGCACAAGAGTTCAGATTATTACATGATAAAAAAACAATTCATTATTATTTTGTAAGACATGGAGAAACACTGTTTAACTTACATCATAGATTACAAGGACAATGCGATTCTCCATTAACAGAAAAAGGAATTCAACAAGTCATACAAACAAAAGAAAAATTAAAACAAATTCATTTTCAACATACTTTTATTTCTACAAGTGAAAGAACAAGAGATACTGCTGATATTTTATTAGAAGGAAGACAAGTCAAAACAATCATTGATGATCGATTAAAAGAAATCTATTTTGGTGAATTAGAAGGTAGTCATTACTTAGAAAACCAAGAAATGCAGAATCAACGATTTAACGAAGTTCATTATTCTGATATTGGTGGAGAAGATGCGCAAGATGTAAAGAAAAGATTACGTCAATTCTTGTGTGATACAACAGATATTTGTGAGGATGGAGAAAATGTATTATTAGTATCTCATGCAAATATCTATACGATTTTATTGGAAGAATTTTTTCAAATTGACCGAAAAAATTTATATCAAGAATCGCATCAAAACGGAATTAATCCAACACCAAATGCTGGATTATGTAGGTTTACGTATCAAAATGGTGATTGGATTTTAGAGGAAATGATGACAGGAGAAAAGTATGGGTGAAAAATATTTGTTTTTTGATATGGATGGAACACTAATTTCTAGAAAAGAAAGAAGAATACCACAAAGTGCAATCGAAGGAATCCAACAAGCAATGGAGAATGGACATCATTGTTTTATTTGTACAGGAAGAGGATATCGCATGGCACAAGAATATTTTGATCAACTCGTATTGCCTGGAATCATATTCTCGAATGGTGCAGGGATTGCGTATGATGGAAAGATATTAGAAACAAGAGATTTGCATCCTAGTACGGTAGAAAGATTGCGCAGTATTTGTGAGAATCTAGGTGGAGGTTATGGATTATTAACAACGACTTATACCTATCAAAATGAAAATGAAAGAAATCGTATGGGAAAACATTTCTTTGAGCGTAAGATCGATACAGATATTCAAGCTTACTATGATAGAAGAGGGTTGAAATTGATTGAGGAATATCAAAATGAAGGAGTCCAAAAAATGGATTTTTCATTTCAAAGTGAACTTACTGCAGATATCTTTTTCGCAAGAGTACCGGCTTCCTTGCATACAGTTGTGGCAGGTGGCTACTACGCTACAATGGGAAGAACTGGTGGAGAAATTACCGCAAATGGCGTAACAAAAGGAGCAGGGATTCAAAGAGTACTAGATATGTTTTCAGTGGATCCTAAAGATACTTATGGCTTTGGTGATAGTTCTAACGATCTAGAAATGATGGAAGTTGTTGAACATGGTGTTGCGATGGGGAATGGTAGTGATCAAATCAAACAAGTCGCAAGTTACGTGACAGATGATGTAGATGAAAATGGAATCTATCATGCATTAAAACATTATGGATTGATTTAAGGGGATTTATGAAAGGTTGCTTATTTTTTGATGTAGATGGTACTTTAGTAGATAGTGCTAATGGGAAGCTTGTACCAGAAGAAAGTGTAATTGATGCGATTCATCAAGCACAAAAGAATGGTTACTACTGTTTTATTTCAACTGGTAGAAATTATGGTGGAATTTCAGAATTATTAGATTTTGGATTTGATGGTTATGTTTTTTCGGATGGTGGGGGAGTTAAACAAAAAGGAAAAGATTCTATTTTGACACCCATTCCGAATGATGTTTTAGAACATTGGTACGAACAAGTACTTCGTTATAAAGCTGAAGTGATGTTATCTTGCGAACATGAACTATTTGCCAGTGCAGGTCAATATCAAGAAATCTTAGATACAACACATAAGGCAACAGGTGATTCTTTAGAAGAAGAACAAAAACTATTAGAAGCATGGAAGATGAGACACATAAAAGAATATGACGGATCACCAGTCATTGCTTGTGACATGAGTTTTCAAAATGAAGAATTAGAAAATCAATGGTTAAAAGAAAAAAGTGATCAATTAGATTATGTTTGTACAACAGCTTCTTATGGTAGAGGTGGTGCAACAACAGGAGAATTGACATATAAAGGTGTTAACAAAGGACAAGGCTGTTTAAAGCTGATGGAACTCAGTGAATGTGATCCAGAACATTCTTATGCTTTTGGGGATTCTATGAATGATGCTTCTATGTTTGAAGCATGTGCACATAGTATTGCGATGGGAAATGCAGCACAAGAGCTAAAAGACATTGCGGATTATGTTACAGGTGATATTAATCAAAATGGTTTAGTAAACGCAATGAAGAAATATCAGATTATTGAGTGAGTTGTTCTGATAACCAATGAAATTTTAAAACTGAAAAAATGAGATTGAATGATTGCTAGTGCAGTCATTTTTTTTGAAAATGAAATTTTTGGATTCAGAAACGCAAAAAAATCTTAACTTCCAATAATTTTGTCCCTCAAAAATAATAAAAGTATAAAATTTTGCATATTTGAGCGAGAAATCGCTCTTTTTTCTCCTTTTGGGTGTATAATTACATAGGGACTATAGTCCCTATGTAAAAGGAGGCTTTTATGTTCTTG
>CAVJMM010000087.1:0-7233 GCA_963650865.1 Eubacterium sp. AM49-13BH
GTTATAGATGATATCTGTAGCGTTTTTATTCAATGAAGATTTAACGATTGTGTTTTTAATGTAATTGGATTCTCTGCATTCATGGACAATGCATCTTCTAACGTCTGCTTCATCACCTGTGATGCGATATCCATTTGTATAAGAATGCATGAGTTGTAAGGAATAATCATCTAATACAAGTTTGATTTCTTTTAAATCTCCTCTAATTAAAGATGGAGAACAATTCATTTCATCTGCGAGATCATAGATATTGATATAGTCATCTGTTAGAATCAAACGTGCTAAAGCATATCTTTTTCTTAATGTTGGATCATCCATAATATTTGCATTGCTTTGTAAATCTAAAAATTGTTTAAAAGCATCAGGGTCATGGACGATGATATAAGAACCAACACGTTGTTTTGTGACAATGGTTGCTCCATAGTTCGATACAATATCTTTTAGCATATTGATGTATTTCTTAACTGTTTTTTCGGACAGATTTAAAGAAAATGCTAATTGTTGGTAAGAAACTGGTTCATCTTTGTTTAATAATACTTTTAGCAATTTTTCGTCAATTCTCATATAATTAGTATAACTGATTTGAAAGCATTGTTTTTAAAAATGTTCCTTTTTAAAAAGGTAAAAGTTTGTAACCCTGAAAAATAAAAAAGAGTATAAAAGAAGTGTAGAGAAGAGGTATGGGAAAGAGAAAGTATATATTGTTAGTATGTGCTGGTGGAAATTCCACAAGTCTTTTGATGAATAATATGCAAAAAGATTTGAGGGAAGATGAAGACTGGCAAATCGAAGCGACTGGGTATAATCAAGTGCCTGTTATCATTGGGAAATATAATTTTGTTTTGATTGCTCCACAAGTGAAATTTAAAACAGAAGAAATCAAAAAACTTGCGGAACAAATAGGTGATATTCATGTACTTGAAATACCTACAGATGATTATGCTTCTTGTGATGGGAAACGACTAAACAATTTAATACGTAACTTTCAAACCTCTAATACTCGAAAAGAAGAAAGGGGTAAAGGCGTTATGTCTGAAAACACAAAAAAACAAGGCTTCATGGACAATCTATCTGATTGGATGATGCAGTATCTTGTGCCAGTTGCCAACAAAATTGGTAATCAACGTCACTTAGCATCAATAAGAGATGGATTGACTATCATCATTCCTGCTACGATCGTTGGAGGTTTCGCGATTCTATTAGCGGTTCCACCAATCCCATCTACTATTACAGAAGGAACAAATTTCTTCTATGCATTCTTACTTGCTTGGAAAGCATGGGCCACTGCGAATTCTGCAATTCTTATGACACCATACTACTTAACGATTGGTATTGTTTCTATCTATGCAGTATGTGGTGTATCTTACATGCTTGCAAAACATTACAACATGAATGCATTAAATAACATGGTATCTGCATTACTCGTATATCTTGTTATTTCTGGCGCAATCGATTTAGAAAATGCAACGTTAAGTATCTCAAGACTTGGTGCAGGCTATATGTTTGCGGCAATGTTAGTAGGTATCTTGGTTGTTGAAATCACACGTGCATTTGATGTACATAACATTAAGATTAAATTACCTGATAGTGTTCCACCAAATGTTGCTGGACCATTCAATGTATTGATTGCATTAGTATTCAACGTTGTCGTATTCACAATCATCAATGTACTGTTAACAAATTTTACAGGTGGTGGAATTCCTGATTTGATCTATACAATTTTCACACCTTTGATGCACGCAACAAGTTCACTTCCATCTATCTTGATTCTTTCATTCATTTCTGGATTGTTCTGGTTCTTTGGTATCCATGGAGATAACATGATGAGTGCTATTACAACACCTATCACAACTGCAGCTTTAGCGGCCAATGCAGAAGCTATGGCAGCGGGTCAACCTCTTCCATATATCTATGCAGGCGCAATGACAGCTGTATGGGGTGGATGGTTATGTGGCAACTGTGCAATGAATATTCTACTTCTATTGACAGCGAAATCCGCAAGAATCAAGTCTTTATCAAAAGTTGCAGCTGTTCCAGCATTCTTCAATATTGCGGAACCATATGTATTTGGTTTACCAGAAGTATTGAATCTGTATTACTTCATTCCTGCAAATATCTGCATGGTATTGAATATTTCAGTTTATTATTTCTTAGCATCCGCAAATGTAGTTGGTAGATTCTATGTTTCCTTACCATTTACAACACCTGCACCTTTACAAGCTTTCTTAGCTTCTGGTGGTGATGTAAAGTGCTTACTATTAGCGTTTGTGCTATTACTTGTTGATATGGTTATCTTCTTCCCATTCATGAAAGCTTACGATAATTCTGTACTCAAAGAAGAAAAAGAAGCTTCTAAAAATTAATGAAACAATAAGGAGACGAAAGTCTCCTTTCCACATATGGAGGTATTATGGATTTTTATACGAATGAAAAAGTAACCGAACATATTACGAGAATTCGTGCATTTTGGGATGATGCTTGTATGTATTATGTTCGAGGAAAAGAATCTGGTTTATTGATTGATACAGGTTATGGATTTGGTCATTTGAAAGAATATGTTGATGCATTAGCGAATCAACCATATGAAGTTGTTTTAACACATGGACATTTAGATCATGCTGGTGGTGCAGGAGAATGGAAAGATCTCTATATGAATTTATTGGATTTAGATTTATATGAGAAACATGGAACACTTGAAGAACGAAATAACTTTTTGAAAAATTATGTTCCTGATTTAGATTCTTATGATTCTAGTTTGTTTGTAGAAAAACATGACAATCATTTCTTGGATTTAAAAGATGAACAAATATTTGATTTAGGTGATATTCATGTACAAGCATATCACGCACCAGGCCATACCAAAGGAATGACCATATTATTAGTGAAAGAAGATCGTACAATTGTATTTGGTGATGCATGTGGTGTATTTACATTGTTTTGTATGCCAGAAGCAACTTCATTAGAGGAGTATTTGGATACGTTAAAGAAATTAAAAGATTTAATGCCCCAATATGATCGTATTTTAAGACAACATGGAACTTGTGAATCACCATTATCATTGGTAGATGAAGATTTAGATATTGTTAAATCAATCATTGATGGAACAGATGATAAACAACCATATGAATTTAATGGTAAAAAGTGTTTTGTTGCTCGTAAAATAGATTTGAATACAAGAGGACAAAGAGTGGATGGAAAAGAAGGAAATGTGATTTATATTCCTTCTAAGATTCATAAAGGAGCAAACAAATGAAAATACAGGAAGTAATTGATAAAATCAAAGCTTATTCTAGAGGAATTACACAAGAAGGAAAACCAATTGATGATGCAACAACAAGAGATCAAGTGTTATATGGAGAAACTGATAAAGAATGTACAGGAATTGTAACGACTTGTTTTGCCTCAGTAGATGTCATCAAAAAAGCACATGAATTAGGCGCAAACTTAATCATTCCTCATGAAGCATTGTTTTGGAATCATGGCGATCATAGAGATTGGTTAGAAGAACAAAAAAATAGTGTGTATCTCAGAAAGAAAGCATTATTAGATAAATATGGAATCACAGTATGGAGAAATCATGATTATATTCATTCTGGTTTACCAGATGGTAATGGTGGCTGGTATGATGGAATCTTTAGAGGCTTTTTTCATGAAACGGGTTTGGAACAATATTATGCACCTAAGATAGGAGCACCTGTTAAATTTGCAGGTATGCCAATTGATTTGGTTTTCCCAGAAGGAATTAAAGTCAAAGATCTAGCACACAAAATCATTGTTGGAGCGAACTTGAATGGAATTCGTACAATTGGTGATCCAGAAACAATCGTTCAACGTGTATCAATTCCAATGCATTGTATTGGATTTGCGGATAAAGAAACAATTACAACATTAGATATGACGCATACAGATTGTTTGATCACAATGGAACTCATTGACTATACAGTAAATGAATACATGAGAGATGGCATGATGTTAGGAGATAATAAAGCAATCTTAGCAGTAGGACATTTCAATGTAGAAGAACCAGGTATGAAATATATGTTGAATTGGTTGCCTGAAGCATTAGGAACCAAAGAAATACCTATGACATTTGTACAATCCGGTGATATGAATACGTTTATTTTAGATTGAAAAGTTGGTAGAGGTTATATATGTTTCCAAAAAGGAAACGGATGTTCTTTTTCGTTTTGACTTGAGTAACATAAAAGAGTATCTTGTTCATATAAGAAAGCGGTTACATTGTAGTTGGGTAACTTTGTATAAACTTTCAATTTATATGTTGATTCAAAGCACCATGAATTAACAAAGTATTTCGAAACACAAATGTGTGGATCATTGGAAATAGAATAATATTGATCTATTTCTTTTATCAATCAAAGAGAGGAAATTAAAATGGGAATGATTAAAAAAGGGATTTTAGCCCTAACGAGTACTGTTATGGCAATAGGTGTTGCAACAGTACCAGTATTTGCCGAAGGTGAAGGAAGTGAAGAATCTAAACCTGACCAACAAGAGGCTACCAAAGTTGAGGGAAATGGTTCGGATAGTACAGGAAATGATAATGGTAGTGGAGATGATGATATAGCTCCACAATCAGATGGTGGACCAACTTCTGAAGAATTTTGGCAAGAATTAAATGATAATGGTTATGTTGAACTAGGAAAATATAAGGTTGAAAAAATCAAAGATAATGTATATCACATGGATGAATCAACTAAAGCACTTCCTGGTGGAGCAACAGATGAATCTGGAACTTTAAACAATCCATCTTCAATTTACTTTGTAGAACGTGATGACTCTGTATTAATGGTTGATTTAGGTAATCCAGTAGGTGATGACTACTATGATGCTAAAACAATTGTTGAATACATGGTTGGAACTAAGACACTATCGATTGCTGTAACGCATGGTCATGGAGATCATACTGGATTAGGTCGAAGTGAAGAAGTATTTAAAGGCATAAATGTTGATAAAGTTTATATTGGTGAACCTGATAAAGAATCAGCAAGTGAGGCTCTTTCGCAATTTAGTGAAAAAATTACAGTATTAAAAGATAATGAAACATTTACAGTAAGTGATACAACTTACACTGTAAATATTGTTAATGCACATACGGAAGGATCTTTAATGATTGAAGATCTTAAGGATGAAGTGTTATTTACTGGTGATACTTTTGGATCAGGATTTGTATGGCTATTCTGGGATACGAATAATGCCAATCCAATCGCTGCTTTAAAAGCTGGTGTTTCTGAAGCACAAACTTCTTTAAAGAAAATGACATCACCATCTATTCTTTGTGGACATAGATGGCAACAATTCTGGGAAGAAAATGCACAAAGACCTGGTGAAATGAGCATTCAGTATTTTAATGATATGGCTCAAGTTATTACTGGACTAGGTGATGGCACAACAGTATCTAATGATTATAAGCAAGGAGTTTTTGAAGGTATTGAACTTTCCTCTAATGGTGCAAAGGCAAAGATTGATACTTACCAAAAGTATGTAGATACATATTTAGCAGAATTAAATAAGATGGATGAAGCTTATGTTTACAGTGCAACAAATAAACTTGGAATTGATACTGTAAATAATACAGCTGCAGCCGCAATCGTTGTTTACCCTGATGGTAATTTGTCAGATGAAGAAGCTCAGAAATACTTAGATGATACAGGTATGACAGAATATGCAAATACGCATGCATCTACTGTATACGTAGCTCGTCCAAGTAATGGAGAAAAATTTACTTCTGACGATGTTGATGGATTCAAAAAGATAGTTGGTAAAATAACAGTTTCTGAAAATTTCAAGCTTGTTGGTGTTGGAAACGGTGCAACATTTATCAATGAAAATCTTTCTCAATATATGAACTTTGTTTCTGGATTAGCATTAATCAATCCTGAAACAACAAATGCAAGGGCAACAAACACATTAAGTGCATCTGTTCCTACATATGTATCTGGTGATGTATCTGTAGCAAATGCTTATATCAAAGCAAATAGTGCTGAAAAGACTGGTTCTGAAGGCACTGTTACAACATATGCAAATCCTAATAGCAAATATGAAATCGTAGTAACAGATAGTTCAGAAAAAGATGCTGTTGAAGCATACAAAGCAGCTTGGAATTCTGTTTTATGTAAGTTTGGAAGAATTGGTAATTATATCGAAGGCGATGGAACAACTGTTGGTACATGGTATTCAAGACCTTTAATTACAGGTGATGAAAAAGCTGATTCTGAAAGAAAATATCAATATTTTGAATGTGTAGATGGTATTACAAATATCACTCGTACTGTTTATACAGAAGATCTTGATGGTGATGGAATCAAGTCATTATGGTATGTATATGTTCCTGAAGAAGTTAAGGATAAGAAGGGAACAGTTCCTGTTGTATTCTTAATGCATGGAAATACAAATGATCCAAGAACGCAATATGATACTTCAGGTTGGGCTTCTATAGCTTCTAGAGAAGGAATCATTCTAGTTTGTCCAGAATGGCAAGGACATACATATCAAGGATATACTTATGATCCAATGACAAATGATACTAACTTTACAGCAAACTCTGATTTTATTACAGGTTGCTATAAGAGAGTAATGGAAGATTTCCCACAAATTGATCAATCTAGAGTTTATATTTCAGGATTATCTGCAGGATGCAGAAATACTACAAACAATGGATTAGTTAATACAAAATACTTTGCTGCAGGTGCAGGTCAATCTGGACCATTCAAAAACAGTGAAGATGGATTAGCTAGTTTAAAAGCTGGTGTTGCAGCAAATAAAGATGCATATGATTTCCCAATTATTTACTTTGCGGGTGATAGAGATGAATATTTGAGAGACTGGGATCAACTAGGCACATCTGGTGGTCTAGAAATGGCTCAATTATATGCAGAATTAAATGATATGGATATTCCTGATGGAACCGATGAAGCAAATAAAGATCTCTATGGTGTTAAGTGGGATGAAACTTATACAATCGATGCTGATGAAGAAAATATCGCTAAGATTAAAGGTGGTATCATCACTTCTGATAATGGTGTAGAAATCTCTATGAATCGTATCTATGGTTGGGGACATTGGAACTATGCTCCTGATGCAGAATTGATGTGGAAATTCATGTCTAAATATTCTAGAGATACAGAGACAGGTGCAACGTATCGTGATGATTATGTTTATGGAACACAAAAAGTATTTGTAGTTGGTGACGATTGGGGTCCAGCTGTTAATAAG
>CAVJMM010000088.1:0-6889 GCA_963650865.1 Eubacterium sp. AM49-13BH
GGTATTACAGAAACTTTGTGAGTATACCAATAGTGATCCTATTGAAGTGATGATGGGTGTTTTATTTACTGAAGAAGATATTCAAAAAAGATCTTTTGTTTGTAAATATTTAGCTCATATGTATTTAGAAGGATGGAATATTAAAGAGAGTCCTTATATTATAAAACTTACAAAAAATTTAAATCGTGTTTTTGATGCGAAGATTATAAAGAAGCGTGAAAACAAAAATGTTGTGATTGTCGCAAGTTGTGATCGCTTTTTTGAAAGATTATCGATTGATGAAATAATAGAAGATCATAATATTTATGGCTATATTGGGGATGCGGTTTCATTGACAATGTCTATTATGGAACCGTTTAGAGGGTTACATATTCTGTTTAATGATAGAGATGAAAAACAAGTAGAACTGTTTAATTTATTTGAAGAGAATACATTTCATCAGGTGAATTTTACGATTGAACTTAAATTGTTTAACGAGGTAAATGGTGAAATTGTGTCGTCTAAGAAAATTACTAAATAGTTTACTTTCTCCTGATAAAAACTTTGTCTACAATTCAATGCAAATGAATGGGAAAAGCCCCACCTGGTATAGGATGGGGCTTTTTATCGATTGGTTGTTTTTTGTTTGAGAATTAATCTGCATCAAGATACACAGCTTCTGCAATCTTTTCTTCATCTGCTGTTGGAGTACATACATAGACTTCAACCTTGGATTCATCTGTAAGTTCAAAAACATAGCTTACAGATAGTGATTTTCCGTTTTTAACTTCTTGAATGAGAGTTGCTTCATTACCGTTTATATCCGATACGTCATTTATTTCAGTATCATTCTGAAATGCCTTTACGGCAAATGCAGATGACGCATATTGTGGTTCGGAATTGTTGTTGGTGTAAGTGGCAGATACTCTCAAGACCTCAACTCCGTCATCAGTTGTTTCAACTTCACCACCTGTCAGTTCAAGAGAACTGCCATCGTACTCTGCAATATTAGTTAACTCATTGCTAGTGGTTGTCTCTTGTTCACTGCTGCAGCCTGTCAACGATATAGCAAGTGACAAGAAGCAAGCAACAATCAGAGCAACTTTCGATTTCTCGATTATGTGCTTTTTCATATTCCTTTACCTTTCTAACCAAGTATGGTTATGCGCTTTATAATAAGCTGCTATTATTTAGCTATTTAAAGTGATATCTTATAACTGAAGCATAACATCATGAAACCGCTTTTACAATTGTTTTTTTATCATTTGGAATAAATTTTCACTTTATTTGTTTTGATTAATCATGTTTATAATGCCAATTGTTATATGTTGTTATTTTTTATTCCATTTGTAATTTGGATTTTCTTTGATTTTTTCTAGATAATCTTTACGATAATCTGTTAAACAAAGGGGATTAGCGCAACCAGCCCACTCATTGGGTTCTGCTTCCATTAATTCATCATCTTCCCATCCGCAATATGGGCAAATATCAAAAGAACCTATGTCTGGAAATTTATATTTACCACATACTGGACATACATGTGGAGTTGGTTCGTATTCATCTTCTGAATAATCATAGTCTGGGTCTTCAATTAATTTATTTCCAAACCATCTTTTGTATTCTATTAAAGAAAGTTCGTTTATCATATTGGCTACTTCTGGATGTTCAAATTGATATAAATCATATTTCCATCCACAATGTAAACAATAGTCATCTTGTTTTCCTTCGTAATCAGGGTCTTCTTTTTCTAAATCAGTATCATCAGCAAAATAATATTCATGGCATATTGGGCATTCCATTGGTTTAAAATTTTTAATTGTCATGTTGAGTTCCTTTCGTTTTCTTTTGAAGATTATAGATGTCTTATTTATTGATCAAAATTTTGTATGTATTCAAATCTACGAAGTGCATCTCCATCTTTTTGAATATTACCTCTTTTAAAAGTATTAATCAATTTATTAGCAGAATTTTGAACACGTGAATCCATATATTGCAAAGGCTATTATAACAATAAGATAGAAGTTACTTTTTCTTTTAAACTTTATTGGAATAAATATCATTTTATCATTGATTTATACGTACTTTTGTGCTAATTTGAAGTTAATGAAAGCGTGTGACAAAAGTGCTTGTAAAGTACTTTTGGATACATATACATTCAATAAAAAAGTAGAAGTTCTATTTAGGAGGAAAAGGATATGAACTTAAAAAAATTAGGAGTTATTGCTTTATCAGCTGTTACTATGATGGCACCTTGTGCTACAACGGTATTTGCGGAAAATCCAACTACAACAATTACTTATACAGAAGCTGAAAGCTATGATTGGAATATTCCTACAAGTGCTGTAAGTATCAATACAGATAACTCTTATACATTGGGGGTTACTAATGTGAAATTACCACTTGATAAAAATCTACAAATCACCGCAACTGGTTCTGGCACGGATGGTGCATTTACTATGGCTTATGCTTCTGACACAATGCCATATACCGTTAAAATTGGTGATAGTTCAAATGCAATTACACCAGGTGCTGTTGTATTAGTATGTAATCCTAATTATGCGACTGAAAAATCTGTAACGTTAAATGTTGCGGTAGCTAAAGCGACAGGAAAAACTTATGCTGCTGGTACATATAAAGGTACGATTACTTACACTGCTTCTTTAGTGGACAATGGCTATTAATGTTTTAACAATCTATAACAAACAAGGCTATAGTTTAGTGCTATAGCTTTTGGTTTAATATGAATAGGGTGATTTTATGAGAAAATTGATTCTTATAATGGTAGGAGCACTATGCTTTTTGCCAATGACAATTGAACCAATATATGCTACTGATACCCAAACTACTGAAGTGTCCTATGATGAACCAGCAAATGTTACATTTTATGATGATGGAATTACGATTCAAGAAACGGTTTATTGTGGTGAACTTTTAAAAGAACCAAGCCATGTAGAAAAGGATGGTTATCGCTTTCTTGGATGGTTTGTGAAGGGAACAGATGTGAAATGGGATTTTTCTGCTCCAGTTACAGAACATTTAAATCTAGAATCTCGTTTTGAACAAATCAAAACGGATCCGAAAAAAGAGGATACGGATAAGAAAGAAGATAATAAGAAAGATGAATCGAAGAAAGATTCATCATCTACAAGTTCGAATAAAAAGGATTCAAAGGGAGTAAATACTTCTGATCAAACGAATGTTATTTATTTTGGAGGTTTGGTTGTATTAAGTATTAGTGGCATTTACTTGCTGACAAGAAGGAAGAGGGAAGGATATGAACGTTAAAAAGGCATTATTATTAACTATTCTTCCTGTAACTTTAATAGGTTCGGCTATTATGCTGAATGCGAATGCAGAAGAGAATAATACAACTTCAGTAGAAGGTTCTTATGAAGTATCTGTTCCAGCAAATGTCAGTTTCGATTCGTCTACAAAAACAAATACAATGACTGTATCTGGCAGTGTGTCTAAATTACATGAACTAAATATAGGTATTTCATCTGAGAATGGTTTTAAACTTAAACAGAATGATAATTCTATTGATTACACATTGAAAGATGGAGATACTGTTATAAAATCTGGGGACTCATATGCTTTCCCTGAGGGTAAAGATTTGTCAAAATATGAGCAGGATTCTACATTCAGCAAGACTTTTACTTTATCAACGGATGGTGGAAGTTATGCTGGAGATTATACAGATAAACTGATTTTCACTTTAACAGATAAGCAATGCTATCACTTGGGAATTAATCCTAAAGATACAAGTCTTACTGGAGAAGATATTACGTATGATGTGTATGTTAATGGCACATTAGCAACTCAAGGTAGTTGGGCTTTTAGTAAGAATATTCCTGAAGGTTCAACATATGAAGTAAAAAATATTACAGTGAAAAATGATAAATATGTTTATGATAGCTCTGAAGGTGATTTGAGTGGAACGTTAACCAAGGATACGTATGTTAATTTGATTCTTGTATCTACTACGAATACAGTGACTTTTGATCTAAATGGTGAAGGAGCTACTTGTGATACAACTTCTAAAAAGGTTGCGAAAAACCATGTTTATGGCACATTACCAACTCCAATAAGAGAAGGGTATATATTTGATGGATGGTATACGGATGCAACAGATGGATCCGTTGTAACTCAGGATTCTATGTTTAATGAGGATAGTGATGTTACTTTGTATGCTCATTGGACAGAATATTCTTATAAAATGATAGAAGGTTCTAGTTTAAACAATAAAATAAAGCTAAAAGCTACTTCTGTTGTTTTTACGGATACAAAAGCTCCAGAAAATACTTCTGTTCAAGATTTATCTTCTATTGGCGATGGATCCGTTGTTGGATGGTGGGAAGGTACTACATATAAAATTAGTACTCAAGTATCAGGTAAAAAAGTGATATTCAATGAAAATTGTTCGTCTATGTTTTTTCAGTGCTCAAGGTTATCTTCAATTGATTTTACGAATGTAGATACTAGCCAAGTTACAAGCATGGAAGGAATGTTTGTATATTCTAGTGTAACGAGCCTTGATGTATCAAGTTTTGATACGAGCAATGTTACTGAAATGTCTTTGATGTTTGCCGGAACGAATATAACTACTTTAGATTTGTCAAATTTTGATACGAGTAAAGTAACTAGTATGGTTGGAATGTTTGAAGATTGTAAACAATTGATTTCATTGAATGTAACATCATTTAATACAAGTGCTGTTACAAGTATGTCTGAAATGTTTGAAACTTGTTCTTTATTATCGAGTCTAGATTTATCTAGTTTTGATACAACTAAAGTAAGTAACGTTACAAGCATGTTTAAAAAGGACTCGAATTTAGAAAAAATTTATGTTGGTGAGAATTTTGTGCTTGATGCTGCTGAGGATGATAGTAGATTCCCAATGTTTTTAGGATGTAGCAAATTACCTAACTACAATTCAGAAAATCCAGTTGAGAATAAATCAATGGCTAAATCAGTTTCTGATGGTGGTTACTTATACGTAAATGCTAGAACTGTGACATTTGATGCGAATGGTGGCGAATTTGAAGATGGTAGTGTAACTTCAAAAATAGTAGAAAAGGGTCAAACTTATGGTACTTTACCAACAGTAACTAAAGAAGATGATACATTTATCGGTTGGTATACAGGCGCCAAGGGTGGTGAAGTTGTAACAGAAGATTCTACTTTTAACAGTGATACTGATATAACTCTTTATGCACATTGGAAAGAGAGTACTACATATACATTGCTAAGTGGTTCTGATTTTAAAGCAAAGATTCCTTCTAGTGCAACAAGTGTAATTTTTACAGATACAACAGCACCTACGTCTGCAACAACAATAGATTTGACGGCAACAAATGATGGATCTGTTGTTGGATGGTTAGGAGTAGATGATAGTGATAGTTCTACTTGGTACGTAAGTACACAAACCGAAGGAATAAATGTTATCTTTAACGAAGATTCTTCGAATATGTTTGCAGGAACGATTGATGAAGCTGAACATACTTATTCTGTTTCACAGATTAGCTCTATATCATTTAATAACGTTGATACAAGCCAAGTTAAAAATATGAGTTCTATGTTTATGCTTTGTATAAATATGAAGAGTTTAGATCTTTCTAACTTTGATACAGAGAATGTAACAGACATGTCTAAAATGTTCTGGCTAACAAAAATAAATGATTTGACTGTTTCTAGTTTTAATACTGCCAAAGTTACAGATATGTCACTCATGTTTGCAGGAACAGATATCTCATCATTAAATTTATCTAGTTTTAATACTAGTAATGTAGTGAATATGAGTGGTATGTTTTCGGAGTGTAGTAAATTAACTTCATTGGATTTATCAAATTTTAACACTGAAAACGTTACGAATATGGGTTCTATGTTCTATCAAGCTTCAGCTTTGACTAGTTTGGATTTGTCTAAATTTGTTACTTCAAAAGTGACAGATATGCATTATATGTTTTCTACATGTAGTTCACTTTCTAGTTTAAATGTAGAAAATTTTGATACTTCAAATGTTACTACAATGCAATCGATGTTTTACGGATGTAGTGATTTAAAGAGTTTAGATGTATCAAGCTTTAATACTGAGAATGTAACGAATATGGATTGGATGTTTTCAAAATGCATTGACTTAGAAAGTTTAAATCTATCAAACTTTAATACTTCTAAGGTATCATCTATGGAATATATGTTCTATTATTGTCAAAAGCTTGAAAATATTGATTTGTCTAAATTTAATACAAGCATTGTAACAAATATGGATTCTATGTTTAGGGAATGTAGAAGCTTGACAACTTTAGATATATCAAGTTTTGATGTATCTAAGGTTGAAAGCATGAACAATATGTTCTTATATGCCACTGATTTAACAAAAGTTTATGTGAAATCTCAAGAAGACTTTGAAAGAATCAAAACTGGTGCTAATCCTGCTGATACAATTTCATTCTATTTGAAAGGTTCGGATACACCGCTTACTTCAGAAAGTTCAAGTACAGAATCAGAAGATGACTCCGAAGAAAATGCAGCTTCTATTGCTCCTACAAGTGAGGAAACAAACGATGTAAGTCAAAATAATACATCTGAATCAACGGAAATAAATGATTCAACGGAAGAACCGGATGAATCAGAAACTGAATCAACCAATGAACCAGAAGTAACAGTAGACAAAAAAGAAGATGTTAAAACAACTGATTTTTCTGAAGAAGTAGTCAATTAATCGTACAATTTAGAGGTGGATTTCCACCTCTATTGTCATGAAAGGAAGATTTTATGCAAAAGAAAGAGAAAATTGGATTAGGTGTAATTATATGTGCACTGATTGTGATCGCATGTTTAGTAGGATACATCTTTACAATGAATAAAGATACAGATGATACAAAAGATATAGATGTAAATCAGACGGCTT
>CAVJMM010000089.1:0-6719 GCA_963650865.1 Eubacterium sp. AM49-13BH
TATAATTCTTAATCGTCTTATCGCTGATATTCTTATTCTTAACACTTTTGAATGTGCGCACAAGCGTCAACTTCTCGTGAATTTTATACATCTATTGAAAAAGGATTAGATTTTGTGTAGTGAACCCACTTTTTCCATTTTATCCTCCTACTTTCCAAGATACTTTTGATAAATTTCTAGTCGTTGTTGTAAAAGTTCATTTTGTGGTGCTTTTCCGTTGGATTTTTCCAAGATTGTAGAAATCTTAAAATAGTTTGTTCTACAAAAAGATAAATATTCATTATCTTTTTGTTTCATTAAAATTGGTCCTAGTTCAATTTCTTCTTTAGAATAAAATTCATGATAATTTGTTGTAAAAGAAATGATTACGTAATCATGATTTCTTTCATGAACAAATGCTTCATCATCAATCCTATAGTGATGATCTGATATCCATTTTCGCATATCTTCTGGATTACGATTAATTTCTGTAATGATTTGTTGGAAAGAAGGTAATCGTTCAATTGCTTGTTCTAAGATCATAGAAGCAGTAAGATATCCCATTCCAGCAATCACAACAACTTGTGTATCCATTGGAACACATTCAAATCCATCCGATAAAATTGTTTGAATCTGATTGTTCATACCATACTTTTGGATATTTTCCTTTGCGATAGATAACGGTCCTTCCGCAACATCACACGCATATACGTGATTGGATTTTCCATTTTTTACAAGCAAGATAGGTAAGAGGGCATGATCCGTACCGATATCCGCAACAACCATGCCCTCTTTTACCATATCCGCAATTCTTTCAATACGGATGTTTTTCATTATTTATCAAAGAAATCCTTTAATCTCTTACTTCTTGTTGGATGTTTCAACTTACGAAGTGCTTTTGCTTCAATTTGACGAATACGTTCACGTGTAACGTTAAATTCTTTACCGACTTCTTCCAAAGTTCTTGTACGTCCATCATATAAACCAAAACGTAAACGTAGAACTTTTTCTTCTCTTTCTGTTAAGCCAGAAAGTACTGCGTTGATTTCATCTTTCAATAATTGATTACTTGCATATTGATCAGGACTCATTGCATCTTTATCTTCAATAAAGTCACCTAAATGAGAATCATCTTCTTCACCAATTGGAGTTTCTAAAGATACTGGTTCTAATGCAATCTTTTGAATTTCACGTACTTTTTCAGGAGAAATACCATCCAATTTAGCGGAAATTTCTTCTGCAGTAGGATCACGTCCTAATTCTTGTACCAATTGACGTTGAATACGTGTCAACTTGTTAATCGTTTCAACCATGTGTACTGGAATACGAATTGTACGTGCTTGATCTGCAATGGCACGTGTGATAGCTTGTCTGATCCACCATGTAGCATATGTTGAGAATTTAAATCCCTTCGTATAATCGAATTTTTCAACAGCCTTAACAAGACCCATATTTCCTTCTTGAATCAAGTCTAAGAACAACATTCCTCTACCAACATATTTTTTCGCAATCGAAACAACTAAACGTAAGTTTGAAGTAATCAAGATATTTCTTGCTTCTTCATCCCCTTCTTCAATTCTCTTTGCGATTTCTGGTTCATCTTCTGGTTTCAATAGAGGTACACGACCAATTTCTTTTAAGTACATTTTAACTGGATCATTTAATTGAACCTGTGCATTTCCATGCATCACAGCTTTTGAAATCTGATCGATTGTACGAATATCTACATCCGCATGTACTCTTCCTTCTTCGTCATCTTCATCTGCTGGATCTGTATCATCTAACATGACATCTTCTTCAAGTTCTTCTTGAATATCTTCATCTTCTGATACATCGATATTTTCGGCTCTAAACCAATCCCATAATCCATCTAAATCATCATCACTCATATCAAGCTTTTCTAAGGAAGCCATGATATCTTTTTGATAGATGACACCTTCAGAAGCATAAATATTTTTATATTCTTCTTTCAATTCATCTAATGTCTTGACTTCAGAGTTCTTTCCTTTTCCCTTAGAACTTTCAATCTTCTTTTCTTCTTTTTTCTTAGAAGTTTTCTTAGATGTTGTTTTTGGTTCTTCTTTTACCTTTTTAGCTGTAGCTTCTTTCTTCACTGTTTCTTTTTTTGTTGCAGCTTTCTTTGTAGAAGCTTTTTTAGAAGTTTCCTTTTTCTCTTCTTCTTTTTTTGCAGTCTTTTTTACAGAGGTCTTCTTTGTTGTTGACTTCTTTTCTTCATTGACTTCCGTTACTTTGCTGGTTTTCTTCATTCATTAATCTCCTCTGTTCTTGTAGACACTCGTTATATTTACTGATAAGAAGTGTTAAGCTTTCTGGATTCATTGCGCTTTGAATTTGTTGTTTATATTGACTAGCTGTACTAGAAAGTACTTCAATCTTGATCTTACGCATCGCTCCCTGCATCTTTTCAGCGTCATATTCCATATCATATTCTTCATTTGATACGATCTTCGTAATCAAATCTCGCGTTTCTTGTCGATTGCACATATCAATCATTTGGCCAATATCAAGCTTTCCATAATGATGATATTGATCAAGGATCATCATAGAAAGACCATTATAATCTTCACCTAATAGATATCCCAATTCCTCTTCAAACTTTTCACTTGCTTGATAAGATTTCATCATCATAGCCAAAATCATTTCTTGTGCTTTTTTTGTCCCATCAGGAACAACTAATTTTTGGATTGTTTCAGAAACAACAACCTTACGATGTTCATTTGCATAAGGAACTGGTAAATTTGTAATTTCAGAAAGTCTTTCTACAAATACTTTTCGATCCAATTCATCCGTTAATAAATCATATTCTTCTCGTAGCTTTTGGATCATTTCTTTTTTATCCATATAGCTTTGTAAATTTGTATTTTGTTCGTAGTATTCTAATACAAATTCCATCCAAGTAATTTGATTTTTAACGAGATTTTGTAATCCTTCTTTTCCTGCACTGCGAATGATTTCATCTGGATCTTTTCCTGTTTTATTTTGAACAACTGCGACATCGATTCCTAATGATTGTGCAAGTTTAGCGGCTTTATATGTTGCATTTTGACCTGCATGATCGCCATCATAACAAAATACAATCTTTGGTGCACACTTCTTTAATAAAGATAGTTGTCTTTGTGTACATGCAGTACCTAATGTACATACTGCATTTTGAATCCCTGCTTTATAAAAAGCAATTACATCGGTAACACCTTCACATAGAAATATTTCTTTTTGTCTTCTTGCTTCTTGTTTAGCTCGATGTAAGTTATATACGATATCTCCCTTGATAAAGATATCCGTTTCATTTGTATTGATGTATTTACTTGCTTTTTCTGGATCCATGGTACGCGCAGAAAATCCAATTGGATTTCCATTCATATCATGAATTGGAAATGTGATTCTTTCACGAAATACATCATGAATTCCATTTTCATTGACACGTGACACATTAACACCAACTAAGTCTTTTTCTTCATAGCCTTTCGCTAATAAGAAACGTGTTAATGCATCTTTAGACGGATCATAACCTATTTGAAATGTCTTTCGTATATCGTTATCTAATCCTCTTTCTTCTAAGTATTGTTTTGCGAATAATGATTCATCTGTATCTAATTGGTACATCGTATAAACGATTGCCTCTTTCAATACTTGATAATACTTTTCTTTATGTGGATCAACTTGTACTACTGTAGCTGTAGGACTAGAAGATAAGTGAAATCCTGTTAGTTCCGCAACTTTTCCAACTGCTTCTACAAATGAAATTTTTTCATAGTTTTGTACAAACGTGAATACGTTTCCACCATTTCCACATACAAAACATTTATAGATTTTCTTTTCTGGCGTGATTAACAAAGAAGGATCATGGTCATTATGAAATGGACAAATCGCTTTATAACTTTTTCCATAGCGTTCCACCTTGATGTAATGTGAAATCACATTCACGATATCCGCTTGATTTCTTAATGCATCAATTTCTTCTTGTTCAAATCTAGCCATCAAAGTCCTTTCTATTAGAAACGAATATCTGTTAGAACCTTTGTTCTAACTTCTTCTACAGATAATCTTTCCTGTTGCATGGAATCACGATAACGAATTGTAACTGTTCCATCTTCTAAGGTTTGATCATCTACTGTAATACAATATGGTGTTCCAATTTCATCCATTCTTCTATATCTCTTACCAATAGAACCTGCATCATCATAAGAAACTGTAAAGTCATAAGATAATGTCTTATAGATTTCTTGTGCTTTTGCGGAATGTGCTTTCTTCTTTAATGGAAGAACGGCTGCTTTGATTGGAGCGAGCACTGGATGAAAATGCATAACGATTCTTGTATCACCATTCTCTAATTCTTCTTCATCATATGCATCTGTAAAGAACATAAAGAATAAACGTTCTACACCAACTGCTGGTTCAACAACATAAGGAAGATACTTTTCATTTGTTGTAGGATCAAGATATGTTAGATCTTTACCAGAAGTATTTTGATGTTGTGTTAAATCGTAATCTGTACGATCTGCGATCCCCCACAATTCTCCCCATCCCCATGGGAACTTATACTCAATATCTGTTGTACCCTTAGAATAGAAAGATAATTCTTCTTTTTCATGATCTCTAAATCTGAGATTTTCTTTATTTCCACCTAATGAAAGAATCCAATCCATACAGAATTGTCTCCAATATTGGAACCATCCTGATCCATCTTCTTTCATATCTGTTCCTGGTTCACAAAAGAATTCCATTTCCATTTGTTCAAATTCTCTTGTTCTAAAAATAAAGTTACCAGGTGTAATTTCATTTCTAAAAGATTTACCAATCTGTCCAATACCAAATGGAAGCTTTTTACGATAAGCACGTTGTACATTCTTAAATTGTACAAACATACCTTGTGCTGTTTCAGGTCTTAAATAAATTGTACTTTTCGCATCATCTAATGTTCCTTGGAATGTTTTGAACATCAAATTGAATTGACGAATTCCTGTAAAATCATGACCACCGCAATCAGGACATGGAATATTATTTTCTTTAATGAAGGCTTCCATCTTTTCATTTGACCAACCTTCACAACTTACTTTTCCTTCGCTCCAGTTTTCAATTAACTGATCAGCTCTATGTCTAGTTTTACATTGTTTACAATCCATCAAAGGATCTGAGAATCCTTTTAAATGTCCACTTGCTTCCCAAACTTTTGGATTCATTAAAATCGCTGCTTGAATCTCTACATTATTAGGATCTTCTTGAATGAATTTCTTTTGCCATGCACGCTTGATATTATCTTTTAACGCAACTCCATATGGACCAAAATCCCAAGTATTACTTAATCCACCATAGATTTCAGAACCTTGAAATACAAAGCCTTTAGTTTTTGCATGTGTAACAATCTTATCAAATGTCTTTTCCATAAAAACGGCAGTCCTCCCCTATTTTTGCATATACTGTAATAATATAGCACTTTTAACTACCTGATTCAATGGACTACCATCTTAATTATCAAACAAGTTTAGTGCATTTTGATACATTATTTTATCGAGATATGAGCTTACTTCTGTAGATTCCTTTAGCTGTTGCACTTTTGTTTGAATCTTTTCTTTTGGTGTATATAGAAAATCCCCACCAAATGAATTACCCCGACTGACCCGCTGAAGCAAATCAGATGGGGTTTCTGCTTTCCAGTGTACCATGATGCACAGGTGGCATCATAGTTCTTTCCACCACGGACGTTCACATCGCCCTCTGGTTTCGTTTTTACACGTCCACTTTAATTGAATATCGTATATGCATTTCTTATCGTTATGATACTTTCAAAGTTGATATTTGTTGCGATATCTGGAAATGCTTTTCTCATAATATTTGCAGAACCATTTAAATCCGCATTAATACATCTACCTTCTTTACTTTTATACATTCCTCTTTTGATTCGTTTTCCTGAGAATGTATATTTGGTATCTGTTCCTTGTTTATATACAGGGACTGCATCTTCATCTAGATAACTTGCTTTACTCGTATAACTTTCTTCTTGTTCGATTGTTTTGATACCAACTCTTTCTGCAGAGTATTCAATCATTTGAATCAATTGTGTAAATGGTAATTGTACAAATGTTTGATTGTTCTTCTTTCCCATATCTGTTTCTTGTTTCCACAGATTGTTCTTTCCTATCACAATGGTGTCGATACGATTTTCTACGCACCATGTCATGAAATACTTCACTGTTTTAAACAAGTAATCTTTGATACGGTTATTTCGATTCAATGTAACTCTGTTGAATTGTTTTGTAGCTTTAAACTTTTCTTTAGTACTTAATGTATGATTTGATACGATACTTGCGATTGCCTTATTGTACATTTGATTCGTTGTTTTGATTGGCAATCCTTTCATCAACAATGATGGTTTACCTACATTATTTGTAACTGCCATCAAGTTATCTACACCAATATCAATCGATGCTATTCGTTTTGTTTCTTTTTGACAAGTAGGAACAGAGCATTCATCATCAAACACCATAGATATTTGATACACACCATTCATTGGGGTTACATGTACTTCTTTTAATCTACCAGGAACTTTCTTTCCTAATGGAACTACAATCTTAGTAGCAGGTAATTTACATTGATAATGACCTTTTTGATTTGTTTTGATGACACATTCTTGATTACTCATTGTAAAAGAAGTTTTACCTTGTTTATGTTTATAGTGTGGTAATTGTGGTCTACCAGTAAAAGAAGATGGATTTACTTTA
>CAVJMM010000090.1:0-6658 GCA_963650865.1 Eubacterium sp. AM49-13BH
GTTTAATAGCAAACCACAGAGCCGTAGATTAGGTGTTACGTCCACGGGTGTGATGACAAGGATAACGTAGCTTCTCTACTTGTTGACAAACAAGTGCAAGAAGCTTAGGCTAGTCAACAAAGACTTTTACAAGCCCGTGACTTTAGTCATCAGGTTGTTGACAATACTTTCACGAGTTCACTTTCATAATCTTTCATCAATATTCCATGTGATTCATCTTTCACTTTTTTCTTAGAATGAAACAAATATTGTTGTTGAAAAGATGTACCAATATAAAGAATAGGATATGATTGGTGATACTTTCGATATTCTTCTAAAGAAAGAAAAATCAATTGTCCATCCTCTTCATCTTCACAATTTCTTGTTGTACATTTGGCATAATTTTTCATTTGTTTGTAATAATTCACCCACTCTTCTGGATACATTGAAACAACATAAATACTTTGATCAGGTTCTAAAGTAATCCATTCATAATTTAGATAAGATATCCCAATCGGTATTGCATAACCATGATAATTTCTACGATCAATAACTCTAGGCATACATGGAATTTCCATCATTTTCTTTTGATTAGCATTCTTTTTTAATGTAGATAGTAACTGTTTTTCATCAACTTCGTACATTTGAAAAGAAACCAAATGTTCTAATTTCATAACTCCACAATTTTTAGGAATCTCTTTTTCATTTGTTTCTAAAAACGATTGTATCTGTACAATTTGATTCACACAATATGCATATTGATTCTGTATAAAAGCATATTCACGATATGACAATGTTTCTGCACTAGAAATAAATAAAACAACAGATAAATGATAATACGTTGCATGTTCTAAAAGATCTCTCAAAACATAGCGATTTTCTTCTTTCACCTCAAAAAATCTTGATAAATCTGTAATAAATAATATTTTCTCTTTATTTTGTGAAGATTTGATATAGCGAATCGTATTTTGTACTTTCTCTTCATATTGACTCGAACATAAAACAATCCAATGCGAACACAATTCAAATTGTTCCTTTGTAAAGATACCTACATCATCTAAAACAAATAATTCTTCATGATGAAAATGTGTTACGAATGATTGTAAGATCGTATATAAACATTTCTTTTTTTGATTGAAATCTTGGCATAAAAATACTGTGTTTCTTTTTTCATCTGTAAACAAATATAAATCTAAATATCTACGATGATAAAAATCATCAATTAACCCTATAACATGCTTTGCGATATTCGGATTCCAATCAAGATGACCTATTGGTTGTAGCCAAAGTTGAGGAATCTGAACTTTTTCAAATAACGATAAAATTTCTCTTTGTTGTGTGAGCGTATCTTCCCCATTTTGATACTGCACACTTCCATTCAAATTCATGATTTCTACAGTACTTTTCTTACTATAGGTATTGGTATATGCACTTCTTCCTTTTTTTAATAATATATTTTGAGAATGTAATATAAATTCTCCTGGATCGGATAAAGTTTCATTTGTCTTACATCGTATCACTTCTTCTAGATTTTTTTTATCTACGACTTTTAAAACGATTTGAAAAGAACAATTCGACCATATTTCATCATTGATTATTCCCGCTGGTTTTTGTGTACATAGAATCAAATGAATTCCTAAACTTCTTCCAATTCTCGCAATGGAAATCAAATCTGTTAAAAAGTCAGGCTGTAGTCTTTTTAACTCCGCAAACTCATCAATCACAATTAATAAATCAGGAAGATTTTCCATTTCAGGATGATTCTTTCTTTGATTTCGATAAGACTTTAAATCTGTAACACTTTGATCACATAACGCATCCATTTGCGCAATCATTTTTTGTCGATGTACACATGTATTATGAAAACTCACAAGTGCCCTTTGCATATTTGCGATATCTAGATTAGATAAAATACCACAGATGTGTGGCAACCCTTTTAATACGTTGGCTGCACCACCACCCTTAAAATCAATTAAGGCAAATTGTACATCTTCATAAGAATACTGTAGTGCAATCGATAACAACATCGAAATAATCAATTCACTTTTTCCACTTCCCGTCATTCCTGCAATTAATCCATGTGGTCCGTCCTGTTTTTCATTGAGGTCTAATCGGATTGGTTTTTGTTTCTCATCACTACCTATGATTGCGTGTAACGATTCATTGATATTGTTTTTCTTCCAATTTTCTTTGATAGAAATATCAGAAAGATTCTGTATTTCATGCACAGAATAAAAATCATATCTGCCTGTTTTTAATGAATATTTATCATTTTGTAACAAATATAAAAGATATTCTATATTGATTTCATATGACTCAAAACAAAATTCTCTTTCTTCAAATTTAATACAATCAAAATACGTATTGTTTTCAAAATTGATAAGAAGATCAGCTTCACTTTCATAAATATCCTTTTTCATTTCAAATAAAATACATTCTTCTGGAATACCAAATACCTCTTCTAATGCAATCACAACTGCATTCTTACATCGTTCATAACATCTCCTAAATTCTTCATAATTTGTCACAAGCATCCTTTGGTTATACTGATTCGCTAAAAACACATTTCTACACCATAGATGTTTTGAAAACCATTCATGACTGGCAACCAATATCAATGGAACATCATAATAACAAACGAATTGTAAAATGATGTATGGGATCCAAGTAAATGCTTTCTCATTTTCTTGAATCAAAACATGTCGATATTTCAACACATCAAATAATTTTGGGAGTATTTCATCTTCATAATGATCCAACAAAATGGAATCAACTTTTAAATCTAAAACACCTGTTGTATCAAAAAATCGAAGAAATAAATGATTGATAGGTTGTGTATAAATCTTTTGATAAGATAATATATGTTCATTCAATTCTTTCATTGATGGATAATATTGTTGAACATATTTCAAATACTCCTGTTTAAAGTGAAAAAAGGATTCTTTAAAATCATTGATCCATTGTTCTTTTTGTTGTTGATTTTCAATTTCTAGTTTTTGATTTCTTTTTCTTTCATATCTTCTTGAGAGTGGTTGAAATAATAACGTTGATACAATCATGACCATTGGTAAAACAATCATTGGTGCTAAAGAAAGTAAATTTCTTCCATCCAAATAACTTTGATAGACTGTTAAAAAACTCGTTAATAAAGATGCAGATGCTATCATCAAAGACGGACCAATTTCTAGTAATAAAGGACGTTGATTGATTGGAGTATATTTCATTTCTTGAAAAGATTCTGAAAAAGTAAAAGTTGTAGAGAACTTTGGATTTCTATTTTTGATGCGTAGAATCTTAGTCTTTTCAAATGTTTGTATTTTCTTAAAAGAAACATACTCCCGCAAATGTACGGATACATTTTGGGGAGTATTCATCATAATTCCATCTTCTAATACAATGATTTTTAAACTATCTACTTTGATTATGTCTAGAATTTGATGAGGAGGTAGGACAGTTATATGTTTTCCATTGATAGAACAAAAATCATACTGTGACAATTCATAGATTTTATGATTGATAAAATCGATTTGTAGAAGATGGAATGGAATTGTTTGATTAAAGATACAAATATCATTTTCTTCAGAAGAACCAATCTGAATCGAATTAGAACAATGATATTTTTTATAACAATGATTTTCTACTTGATCCAAAAATAACAATTTACAGATTTCTTCATCATCTTTGAAAATCATTGTACACTCTTCATTATTTAAAATGTTTTTTTGAATCGAATAATATCGTGGAACACGAATAAAGATTTGATGTTTTTGTAAAATTACTGTGATCTTAAAATCCAGGATTGGAATATACATTTGTGCATCACACAAGAAATATCGTTTTACATCATTTTGTGTTTTGATCCATAACAACATTACATTTACTCCGAGACGATGACATTACATTTGATGTAATGTTTCCCATCTTTTGTAGAGATGGTTATCACACTACTACCAGCACTTTTTCCAATAACATTCCCATTTAGATCTGTTTGAGCGACTTCTTCATTGCTAGATGCGTATTCTAAATCATCTTTTGTATACCCTTCTGGTAATCCTGTTATTTGAATAGATTTCGCTTTTGCGACATGCACGACCATAGAATAATCTTTTAGTTTAATTTTTTTCGTTACTTTTAAAGATTCTAATTTTGTACTTTTTTCACGTTCTTTCCGCGTACATTTAGATACAAATTGAAAGTTTTCTAAATGTGTTTTACCTTTTGGAAGTAATGACTGTTTTAATAAATTGATCCGTTTTGTAAAACCAATCTTCCCTAATTGTGATTTCGCACTGTTCAGTTTCAAATAAATGACGGTGTTCGCAGACAAATCTGCACATACTAAAACATTTGTATTGCCATCTGCTAGTTCATCTACAACATCTGTTGAAACATCAGTTTCTACAACATTGTACTCATCATCTTGATAGAGATGTAATGATGTTTTGAATGATGCTTCTGCCCCTGCATTGAGACTTGCATCCATCAATCTTAATGAAGTTACATTTAATCCAAACATAACACCACTACTCATTCCAGCATTGGCTTTGAATTGATTAGAATGAGAATGTTCAAATTCTTGAATCATGCGCATCTTACCGTTTTTAATTTCACAACCAACAGTAGAAGTTTGATTCAAACTCAATGAAACTCTACCAGAAACATGCATATTCAGATTCAAAGAAACGGTAATATTCATCAGTGGTGCATTTGGAATCGGTAATTTGATCTTACATAATTCTAATGTACTTTCTACAACATCTTTCTTTTCGACATACATTTTTTGAATACTAGAAACAAAATCATTTGCGTCGAATTTTGAAAAATCACCATAAAGATTTTTATATGAGCCATTCTTTAAGCCTAAACTTTCTTCACTTGAAAACTTCACTTTAAAATACGCTTCTTCGATATTTTTTTCTTTACTTGAAAATTGATAATCCACTTTTACACCATTGAGTTTTACAGAAGCATAGACCTTAGAACCATGCGGTAATGTACGATTTACTTCTGCTTTGACATTGGAAGAATTCGCAGTAATCACAACATTGTAATCATCTACATGAAAAGTTTTTTGTAAGTGACGTGTAGAAAGTAATGATATAGGATTGGATGCAGAATACTCTTGTATTACTTCCCCTGAAGAATCTTCAATCGTTGCTTGATCAAAGTTTAATTCTGTACTTCCAGATAGGTCCATATTCTCTGTATATTCCATCAGATCTGCATCTTCTAAATACAACCTATTCTCATCTTGATGTTCTACTACATAGTAGTATTCATTGGATTCATCATAGAAATGAATCAATTGTCCTTCTTCAATATGCATTGAAGGATCAATGGAAATACTTTGTTGTTCATAAGAAAATTGAATTGGTTCCACATCTAATACTGAAATATCATTCTTCCAAGTAATATTGGTTTTGGTTTCTTTGATTTGTCGATCATTGATCGTTTCAATAACTCGATCTAATAGTGATAATGCTTTTTCTTGATCCATGATTTCTGTAGGATGAAATGCATTGTTTTGATCTAACGTAAATAAACCATTTACAATAGAAGTTTGTACTTGTAAAGGAAAATGTGAAGTAGATAGATCTTTGATTGAAACAGATTCATTGGTTGTTTTACCTAAAAGATTTACAAGTGTATACGCTGTCCATTCTTTATTTAAGACTTGTGTTTCTAAAAATGGATGTTGTTCTTCTAGGATCCCCCATTCCACTGCAGCTTGTACATCCGAAAAATAAGTAGAGTCTTCTGTAATTCTAGGAAAATATGGTGTTGATGATTCATACGAACCAATGCCAGCCTTTTCATTTACAATTTTGATCCACTCTAATAAAGTCATGGATTGTGTTTCTTTTTTGATACAAGAAGAACAAACCATACAAATTAAACATAAGAAACATTGAATCCACTTTTTAAATTTACACTTGCATGCTCGATGCATTCGATGTAATCGTTGTTTCCAATGTGTCATAAGAAGATACCGCTAAATCTAGAAACTTTGCGTATTGTTGAATCGTTTCTTTTTGTTTTTCAAAACGATTGGAAAATAAATGAAACTTATTACGAATTTCATTGGAACCATCAGAAATCCATGTACCATTTAAAAGATTCATTTCTCTTTTCATTTCATTCAATTCTTCATCCATCATTTGATTTAATGTTCTTAATGTATTAGCCGTATCTGCGACTTCTTGTAAAGAAATTTGAATATTTGCCATAAACCCTCCTACTTTTGAAAACCATTCACAATCGACGCTAATTCTTGTTGTGTATTACGATATGATTTCGCTGAATTTCTTAGAAAATCGATATATTCATTTCCTAATACATGTAATTGATGAAAATCAGATTCATAAGAAAGAATCTTAGAAGTAAATGCGGTATTATCTTCTCCTTTCCATGCGTTAGACATACTTTCAACTGCATTAAACAAAGCATTACAGTTTCGTAAATAATCCTGATTTTTTTCTTCCATACGAGCAGCACAGGATTCTAACTGCTCAACTTCAACACTGATTTTTTTCATCTTTTGTTTTTCTCCTTCTATACTATATTCACGAATTATTTGAAATCCCCAAAAAAAAAATAAACTTTTTTCACAATGTCATTAAGTTATGAAATACGATTTGATGACGAAAATGTAGCGTTATGTAAAATATTGCATAGCGCT
>CAVJMM010000091.1:0-6604 GCA_963650865.1 Eubacterium sp. AM49-13BH
CAGATATCTCATCATCAATGACTCTTTTTCTGTATTTGATGCACATAATCAAGTGATAATGTAGCATGTATACTGAATGACTATTCGTATCAAAACTCTTATACATTTGATACCTATATTTTACAATGATCAAGCAAATGAAACAAATAATATTAGGCAATTCATCCCACCACTTTCATCCTTTAGAAGTGGGGGATTTCTTGCCTAAAATATGTTAAAATTGCTAGTAAAGAATTTCCTTCTCGCATTGCTTTATCAAATCCCTTGATAGCGAGCTGTACACTTGAATTCTTCGATAAAAACAATACTCTTTCGTTTTCTTTATGAATCAAAGCATCTTTGACAAGTCCATCTGATTGGTGATTTAATGCAAACTTCGCAATCATTCCCATTGTTAATAGTCCAACATATTGCTTATCTTCATAAACAGGAATCTTACTTGTATCCATCTTTTCCATGATTTCATATGCATACGCAATCGAATCGGGTTTCTTAACAATCTTTACTGGCTTACATGCAAAGTTCAATATAGAATCATCCATCATAAGTAATCGTGAAATTCTTTCAATGTTTTCTGTTACAGAATTACAAGGTTCCGCAATGATTTCTTGATTACCACCATGCATATGTACCAAAGCATTTCTAAGTTCACTATATTTCCTTAAATCTTCTTGATTGTTAGAAATAATATGATTATGAGAAGATAAACGAGCCAACAATTGTGAAAAAGGAACATACTTTGTTTCTCTACACAAAGATGTCATTTTCGCTTCTATTTGTGCATATGCATCTAAAAATCTCTCTGCGTTACTTTTCGATTCCATAATATTTTTTGATTGCAGAATAATAATTTTCTGCTGCTTTCTGATAACTTGCTTCACTAGCCCACAAATCGATATCTGACTGATTTGTCACATAGATTTGATCAGATATTACAACAGGCACATTACATTTTTCCATCAATTCCCATGTTTCAAGTTGATAGTCCGTTGTATCTGTACTATCAATGATTTCTAATTGATAAGAATCATCATCAAATGGTTGATAATATAAATAATCTACTGTAGGGTTCCACGAAGAAGAGGTAAAACTCTCTGCGATGCATTGCGCAAGTTTTAAAGATTGATCATGTGATGTTGAAGAAGGAATATCTGCATAAATTTCTTGACCACTCCTAGAAGTATCAGGAGTACCAGAAGCTTGAATTCGTAAAACAATATCTGGTTGATTTTGATTGATTTTGTTAATCCTTTCTTCTAAAGAACTTGTTGTTCCTGATTCATGTGTTAATAACACTTCAAAGTGACTATCCTCATTCAATAAAGTTGCTAGTTTTTCTACAACACTTTCCGCAAAATCACTCTCTTTGATAATTCCTTGATATCCAGTTTCTTCTCCACCATAGGCCGCATCTAATGCAATTACGATCTTTGAACCATGCATTCCTGATATTGCGGTACCTATTGTTAAAAACACTAACAATATCACCAATATAATGACCATCGGATCCTTCCACTGTTTTTTGATTTTCATATTATTCCTCAATATCTTTTAATCTCGCATCAGCAGCCATATGATCAATAATCATCTTCATCAGATTTTCCATTTCTGATTTTTCAGAATAATCTGCTTTCGCAACAAAATTTACTCTACCTTCATTCTTTAATTGTTTCGCAACAACATCACTCTTTGAATATACCGCAATTGATTTACCGCCATATTCTTTTACTAGTCTCATACAAGGTACATCAGTCAATCCATCTGCCACATACACAATTCTTTCAAATGGAACAGGACGTTGTGATTTAGGAACATATTTATTTAAATCCACATCATCATTCACATCTAAAACTTGTTTATTGATTCTGAAAATATATTGTGTTTTCGCAGTATAATTCACAACTTGCGCTGGCCACTTCGCAATATGTGTATCTTCATCATAATAATATCTACATGCATAAATCTTCTTAAATTGATCTGCAATCGTTGTCGATTGAATGATTTCTGTCATTCCTGAAGAAATAATATAATGTTCTACTAAAAAACCTGCTTTTCTTCCATATTCATTGATTCTACGAAACCAAGTATCTACCCCATCAAATAAAACAATATTTTTACCAAGTCCAAAAAAATCTTCTTTCTTTAAAGGTTTCCCTGCTTCCATAAATTTCTTTTCTAATAAATACAAATAAGCAGAAATAGAATCCATTTCATTTCTTACAGAAACTTCTGTTACTTCATTCCAAAAAGCAACAGGATCATCATAGCCAAGTGAAGGAATCAATGAATATTCCTGCATATCTTTTGTACATAGAGTTTTATCAAAATCATAAACAATCGCAATCTTTTTCATATGCACAATATTATAACAGAAAAAGAACTACCTACATGATAGTTCTTCCTATTCCAATTTCAAACTCTACTTTCAATGTACACTTTTTCTGTTTTTTCATTAAAGTTCGAGTAGTTTTAAAATACCTGCTACGTAGATTTCTACTTGTTTGACTAAATCTTCAATTGGGCACCATTCATTTGCGTTATGAATCTTGTAGTCTTTTCCTTGGAAAGCACATCCAAAGGCAATTGTATTATTAATTCCCTTCGCATAGGTGCCTCCACCAATGACTAATGGTTCTGCATTATCACCCGTTACTTCTCTATAAGCCTCTGTCAAACTTTCAACCAATGGAGAATCTACAGAATAGAATAGAGGATCATGTGCTCCATCAATAACGATTTCTCCTCCATCATCTTCTAAATATTTACTACAAGCTTTCATCACTTGCTTTCCTGTCATAGTAACTGGGAAACGAATATCCAAGTTACCAGAAATAACGCCATCCTTCATATGAATATAACCACAGTTTAATGTTAATTCACTATATTCATCTTTTAGTTTTAAGCCTAGTCCTTCTCCATCCGTATTTAAACCAATTCTACTACAGAAGAAATCAACAAATGGGTCTTGATAACCTGCTTCTTTTAACCCAGTCAATAAATGTGTAATTGCATTCACACCTAATGTAGGCATACTTGCATGCGCCGCAACACCCTGTACTGTGATTTTTACTGTATCATCATTTTCTTCAATTTCATATGTAATGTTGTTATTATTAAATACATCTTCTAATTTTTTCTTAGAGAAAGAACACTTATCAACTACAACATAACAATTACTGCAAACGATATTTCCTGCTGTACCACCATCAATATCACGAATACCTGTTTTCTTTGAAACGTAATGTGCTGGCATCATACCCTTTTCCCCATTGATACAAGGGAAATCTCCATCTGGTGTAAAACCATAATCTGGTTGTTCATCATGATCAACATAGTATTTCAAACACTTTGATCCTGTTTCTTCATTACATCCCATAATCAAACGAATTCTCTTTTTAACAGGAATATTCATATCTTGAATGATCTTTAGGGCAATCATACTCGCAACAACGCCACCTTTATCATCAGATACACCTCTTCCATAAACAATGCCATCTTTTTCCACCATTGTATATGGATCCGTATTCCAGCCATCTTCTTTTCTTGCGGGAACAACATCTAAATGTCCAACAATCGCAATGAGTTGATCCCCTTCACCCATTTCACCATATCCAATATAGTTATCGAGGTTTACAGTTCTTAGCCCATCTTTCTTTAACATCTCTAAAGCAGCTTCTAAAGCTTTCTTAGGTCCTTCTCCAAATGGAGCGTCTGCAGTAGCTAGCGATTGTTCACTGTTAATAGATACCAGTTCCTTTAATCTTTTTAGAATCTCATCACGGTATCCTTCGCTCATAGATCTAACATCCATGTCCAAAACTCCTTCCTGAATTTTAATGGTTTTATTTTACTATTTTTTTCTAAAAATGCGATATTTTTAAGCCAATTGGACAATGATCACTTCCAAATACATCATCATAAATCATAGAATCTTCTACTTTTTCCTTCAAACGATCACTTACTAGAAAGTAATCAATTCTCCAACCAGCATTTCTTTCTCTTGCCTTAAAACGATATGACCACCAAGAATATTTCACAAGATCTGGGTACAAATATCGAAACGTATCTGTAAATCCAGAATCTAAAAGTTGCGTCATCTTTTCTCTTTCTTCATCTGAAAATCCTGGATTTTTACGATTGTTTTTTGGATTTTTAATATCGATTTCTTCATGTGCCACATTCAAATCACCTGTATAAATAACTGGTTTGTTTTCATCTAACTTCTTCAAATGTTTCTTTAACAGTTCTTCCCATTCCATACGGAAATCCAACCGTGTTAAACCATCTTTAGAATTTGGAACATACGCACAAACAAAGTAAAAGTTCTCATACTCTAAAGTAATGACTCTACCTTCTTTTGTTTCATCACCTTCAATACCATATATAACATGCAATGGTTCTTGTTTTGTATAGACAAGTGTTCCAGAATACCCTTTTTTCTCTGCACTATACATATACATGTGATAACCATTTGGTTTCATTGAATCTTCTAATTGATGTTCTTGCATTTTCGTTTCTTGAATCGCAAAAACATCCGCATCTTCTTTCTCAAAGAATTCCATAAAACCTTTATTCATGCATGCACGCAAACCATTGACATTCCATGAAATCAACTTCATCGTTTTAATTCCCTAGTAGCGTTCTTTAACCAATCTTTTTCTTCCGCATTTAATAATGGAGATACTTTTTCATAAACCATCTTGTGATAATCATTAATCGCTTTAATTTCAGTATCATCTAAATATTTCACATCAATTGCTTCTAAGTCATATGGACAATATGTCATTGCTTCAAACTTCAACCATTGACCATAGAAATTCTTTGTATCTTTCACAACTAAAAGATCATTTTCAATACGAATACCTAATTCATGTGGCAAATAAATACCTGGTTCATCTGTAACGATCATACCTTCTTCTAAAGGTACAGAAGGTCTAGCAGCGGTAGGCATTCCCCAACGAATTCCATGAACGCCTTCATGAACACCTAATACATGACCAACACCATGTCCTGTTCCACATTGATAATCAATGTTGATATTCCACATTGGACGACGTGCAAGAATATCTAAGTTATTTCCTGTAGAACCTTTTAAGAATACTGCTTCTTGTAGATCAATATGTCCTTTTAAAACTAAAGTATAGTATTTCTTTTCTTCCTCTGTAATAGGTCCACAAACAATTGTACGTGTAATATCTGTTGTTCCATCTTTATACGTACCACCAGAATCTACCAATAAGAATCCCTTTGGATGAACAGGAGAATATTTTTCTTCTGTCGCTGTATAATGCATCATCGCACCATTTGCCTGATACGCTGCAATCGTAGTAAATGAAGGTTCAATGTAGTCTGGTTGTTCTGCACGAAGTTCATATAACTTATTTTGCGCAGATAATTCACTCATCGTATCTGAGCCAACATTTTCTTTGACCCATTTAATAAACTTCACCATTGCAGCACCATCTTTCACTTGCGCATGATGCATAACTTCAATTTCCGTTTCATTCTTCACAGATCTAAAATGCATGATTGGTGATATTTCATTTAAAATAACATTATCTGAATCAATATGCGTATAGAACTTCGCATTCAATGAACTGAGTTGTACCCATAATGTTTTATGGTGGAATGAAGATAAATCATCGCATAATGCTTGATATGGTTTTACAGCTACACCATTGTTTTCTAAATATTCTTTTACATCAACAACTTTTCTTTCATCAACATAGTAAATAACATCTTCCTTAGTTACCATCGCAAATGCATACGTAACTGGTGTACAAGGAATATCATTTCCACGAATATTCAATAACCAACAAGGATCTTCTAACATTGTTAAGATTAAAACATCAGCGTTCTTTTTCAGCATTTCTTCACGTACCATCGCAATACGCTCCGTTGCTTTTGTGCCAGTATATTTCGTATCTAAAACATACAACTTTTCCATTGGCATTTCTGGACGATCCGTCCAAATCAAATCAACAAGATCTTCATCAACATGCATCTTTGCATTCTTTTTCTTTAATGCATTTGAAATCATCAAAGCATCTTGTGCAGATACAACGGAACCATCAAATCCTAAAAGACCATTTTCAGGTGTATGATCAATCACAAATGATAAAGCAGTTGGAACACCTTCTTGCCCCATACGCATAAGTTCAACACCTGTTCCTTCTAATTCATCTTCTGCTTGTGTAAAATATCTACCATCCGTCCATAGACCAGCAAAGTCTTTTGTAATAATCGTACATCCAGAATCACCAGAGAATCCTGACATGTAACTCTTACATTTAAAATAATCAGCAGTATATTCATCAGAAAGATGGTCATCTGCATTTGGCATATAATACACATCAATATTTCTTTCTTCCATTAATTTTCTTAATTTTTGAATTCTATTTTGTATTTCCATAGTTTCACCTCTTCTTGTTAATTATACGCATTTTACTAGTTTTGTGAACCATCGTTAGTTTATCCTAACCTAATAATTCCTAAAACTTTTAGGATTTTAATAAAAATTTGTGAATAGAGTAATGGAGGTGCTTATAATGAAAGACAACTATTTTCCATTCACAAATGATTACGTATTCAACAAAGTTTTATC
>CAVJMM010000092.1:0-6571 GCA_963650865.1 Eubacterium sp. AM49-13BH
TTTCATATCAGTAATTTTCTCCTTCATTACTTATATTCACAAGTTTTTGAAGAATTCCAAAAAATTCATTTCAATAATTCTAAATTTTCATCTTCTTTTAATTTTGTCTCAATATTTCGAATTGTAAAAATACATGTTGGTACGATATAAAGACACGCTCCAATCCATGCTGTTTGATCACAAAATGTAATGGCATCGTATTGAAAAATAGGTACAACAAACAATGCCATAACACATCTACAAATCATTTCAACTACACCACCCATAACAGCTCTCGTTGCGTATCCTAAACCTTGTACGGAAGTTCTCAGTACATTTAAAATACCTAATGTCCACCAGAACATTCCCATTCTTCGTAAATACAACGCCGAAGCATCTAATACTGCAGCTTCACTGGAAGAAACAAATATCATTGATAACATTCTTCCAAATAAAATCATTAAAATACCAGAAACAATCCCATAAATGATACCAATGCCTGTTCCTTGTTTAATACCTTGTTTTACACGATCCATCTTCTTTGCACCATAGTTTTGTGAAGCAAATGTAGAAACAGCTGTTGCGATAGCATCAAATGGACACATCATAAATTGTTTAATTTTCATTCCTGCAGTAAATCCAGAGACATAAACAGTCCCTAACGCATTATTTGCACTTTGCATAACCATTGAACCAATCGCTGTGATAGAAAATTGCACCCCCATAGGCATTCCCATAATCAATAGATCTTTTGTGATTGTACTTTCCATATGACAATCTTCTTTTCGAGGGTGTAAGATATGAAACTTTTTCACAATCAACCACAAGCATAATAAACCAGATATCCCTTGTGAAACGATTGTCGCAATCGATGCTCCAGCAACATCCCATTTCAATACAATAATACAAAATAAATCTAAGAAAATATTTAATACTGCAGATGTAGCCAAAAACAAGAAAGGTGTTTTACTATCACCAATCGCACGTAAAATGCTTGAAAGATAGTTATATAAGATCGTACATGGAATCCCAATAAAGATAATCACTAAATAGTTATAAGCTTGTTGAAAGATTTCTGTTGGCACTTGTAAAATATCCAAAATCACACCACATAATAACGCAGTTAATACCGCCATTACTACCGCAATGATTGCAGATAAGATTGCACTAACAAATACATATTTTCTTAATCCTTCATAATCTTCTGCACCAAATTTTTGTGCAACTGGTATTCCAAAACCAATACAAGTTCCCATACAAAAACCAAGAACAAGAAATTGTACAGATGATGTTGCACCAACTGCAGCTAATGCACTAGAACCTAAAGTCTGTCCTACAATTGCTGCATCAACCATGTTATAAGTTTGTTGAAATAAATTTCCCAATAATAATGGTAATGAAAAACGTAATATTAATTTCAAAGGATTTCCTTGAACCATGCTTCCCTTCATAACAACCCTCCTAAAGTAATGGTTTTATTTTACACCCACTTTGCCGAAACAATGTTTCAAACAAAAAAAATACGGCTAGAAAACCTAACCGTATCCTTTGAATGTTTCAATTAACCAACATACTTAGCAGCTTGTGCACCAGCAATTCTACCGAATACAACAAAGTCTGCTACAGCGTTACCGCCTAATCTGTTTGCACCATGTACACCACCTGTAACTTCACCAGCAGCGAACAAGCCATCAATTACATTGTTATCTGTATCTAATACTTGTGTATCTGTATTGATTACAAGACCACCCATTGTATGATGAACACCAGGTTGTACTTTGATTGCATAGTATGGAGCAGTATCTAACTTATCAGCGAATGTTGTTCTATTGAACTTTTCATCCTTTTTGTTTTCTACACACTTGTTCCAATCTTCCATTGTTGTCTTGAATGTAGATTCATCTGTTTCCATAGCCTTTGCAAGTTCTTCATAAGTTTCACCACTTACTGCATAACCCTTGTCAATATAACCTTGGATAACTGCAGAAGCATCAGCCATCTTTTGGTCAATGATCAACCAAGCATAGCCACCTTCTTGATCATTTTCAGCAGCACTTACAACGTCTCTTGTACCAACTTCATCTGTAAATCTTTCACCAGATTGATTTACTAAGATCGCACCATCTCCACGAAGTCCTTCTGTAATTAATACAGCGTTATCACCTTCAACATGTACTGTAGGATGTAATTGGATTTGATCCATATCTACTGTTGCAGCGTTTACATCATCAGCAGTTGCCATTGTGATACCTTGTCCTTGTGCACCCTGTGCATTTGTTGTGATATAACCCTTTAATGCAGAATTTTGTTCAGCAACCATGTCATTGTTTGCTCCAAATCCACCAGTAGCTAAAATCACAGCTTTTGCGTTGATTGTTACAGTATTTCCTGTCTTGCCTTCCGCTACGATACCTACTGCTTTTCCATCATCCATTAAGATTTTGTTAGCTGTTGTATTGTAAAGAACTTCAACACCTTCATTTTCAACTTCTTTTTCAAGAATTGGAACGACATAAGAACCAACAGAAACAACTTGTCCTTCATCATTCACTGGTCTATGGATTCTCTTTACAGAAGCACCACCAAATTGTCCTACATTCTTAAGATCTGCTCCAATAGAAGATAACCATTCAATGGAATCTGCACTATTTTCAGCAAGTGTCTTAACAAGATCAAAATTGTTAATACCCTTACCACCAATCATCGTATCCAATTCCATTAATTCTACAGAATCAAAATAACCTGTAGGATTCTTTTGATAATCTTCCCATTGTTTCGTAACAGTCTTTACAAGGGATTGAATATCTTCATTATCTTTATAAGATTCCGCAGAAGCTAATGTTTTTTCAACACCAGCACTTTCTTCAAATTCATTTTCATCTTGATATTCTGTTTTCGCAGCGTTCATACCACCTGTTGCACGAACAGAGTTACCACCAGCAGCAGATTGGCTTTCAACGATAGCTACACTCTTACCTTCTTTTGCGGCAACGATTGCAGCTGTCATACCAGCACCACCAGCACCTACAACTACTACATCAACGTCTTTTGTAACGTCTTCTTCTTTTTCACTTGCCTTAGCTGTTGCATAGTCATCTGGGTTTAAACCAGCACTTTCTAATGCTGCCTTTGCAGCTTCCTTGATTGCATCAGAAGTAACTGTAGCACCACTGACACCTTCAACATTGATTGTATTACCATCAACCATTTCACCAGGTAATTGTTCAATTGCTTTTGAACCAATACCTTCTGTCTCATCTTTTCCTTCTGCTTTTACATCAGTAATGACAGAATCCTTAAGTGTTAATGTGACTGTTACATCTCCACCTAAGCCTTTTGCTGTACCTGTAAATTCACCAGATACACCACTTCCTGTTGATGAAGAACATGCGATGAGTGAGCATGCCATCATTGCACTCAACAAGAGCTTTCCAATTTTTTTCATTCTATTCTCTCTCCCTGTGAGTATTCTCACAAGTTGAGTATACCATTTTAAAAATAGAAGGCAACAAACATTTAAAAAAAGGTGAAAGCACTTACTTTTCACCTTCAAATAAAGCATCAATCTCTTTTTTTCTTGCTTCCATATCTGAGTAACCAAGTTGATACAAAGCTTCGCATGTTTGTGGATCTCCCTTCCACCTAGAAACTTTCATTGTCTTAGACGGATAAATATTGACTGCATTTTTTTCTACAATCATATCATCAATGATTTTACGTTGTTGATAATAATTGAGATGTCTTACTTTATAATCTGCAGCTATTTGTGGACAATCTTTATAAATTAATTTCATCAACCAACATACGATTTTAGAAGATGGTTTTCTAACATAATCTTTCGGTTTCGTTGTGATGACTAAACACTTATCACACCCTTGTTCAATTGCACGTTCTATTGGAATCATTTTTGTGATACCACCATCTAACAAACGATATCCATTCACATTTACAACAGCTGATGCAATTGGTAATGCACAAGCACCACGAATCACTTTCATACCTTCATCTAATTGTTCACTATTAAAATAAATCGTTTTTCCTTGTGATAAATCATAACATCCAACTTCCATAGGTAACTTCTTTGAAATAATCGTATGAATATTCATATGTTCTTTCTTCAACATATCTTCTTCGAATATCTTTTGATAATCTACATAATATCCACAATGTAATAATGCTTTGAATCCAACAACATCATTTTGTACTGTATAATATGTAGCCATCTTCTTTGCCGCATCCATTCGATCTTCCATATAAAACGATAAATATGCAGCACCACTAGAAATACCAACATGATAATCAAAAGAATAATGATGTTCTTTTAACCATCCCAAAGCTCCAGCTGTATATGCACCACGGATTCCTCCGCCTTCCAATACAAGTCCTATTTTTGTCATAAACCCTCCTACAATAAAGGAATAAATATATTTAATATCGCTCTTAATATTCTCACAAGAACTAATGTTTGATTAGAATCTTCCATTGTTACTTCATGTGATTTCTCAATTGCATCCAAAAAGTTTTGTTTAATTTTATCAATTTCACTTGTCTTATACATTAAACAACCATTTTCAAAATGCAAGAAATAACTTCTATAATCTGTATTCGCACTTCCTACAATAGCGATATTATCATCTGATACAAAATTCTTTGTATGATTGAAACCAGGTGTAAATTCATAGATCTTAACACCAGCTTCTAATAATTGTCTGTAAAATCCTCTTGTAATTTCAAATACAAGTTTTTTATCAGGAATATATGGTGTTAGGATTCTAACATCTACACCACTCTTTGCCGCAAGAATCAATTCTTGTTTCATTGTTTCTGTTAATATCAAATATGGTGTATCAATATAAATATATTTTCTTGCATGCTTGATCATATGCAAATGCATACTTAAGGCAACAGATTCTTTATCTGTTGGTGTATCTGACCAAGGTTGGTAATATCCCCCATCACCTGCAACACTACAAGGAATATGGTATTTATCATACTCTACTACAGGTTCATTCTTACTTCTTACAAAAGATAGAAGTCCTAAGAACATCACCGTAAAAGACCATACCGCTTCTCCTTCAATACGAATCGCACTGTCTTTCCAATAACCATATCTCACAATGCGATTAACATATTCATCTGCTAGATTGACACCACCTGTAAAAGCAACTTTATTATCAATTACAGTGATTTTTCTATGATCTCGATTATTCATTTGAATAATAAATCTCGCACGAACATGATTAAAACGATGTGCTTCAATTCCTAATTCTCTTAAAGTTCTAGAATAATGATGTGGTAATGTAATGGAACCAAAATCATCATAGATAATCTTTACTTCAACACCTTCTTTTACCTTATCTTTTAAAACTGTAAGAATTTCATTCCACATGGAACCTTGATCAATAATAAATGTTTCAATAAAGATAAAGTGTTTTGCATTTTTTAATGCCTCTAAATAATGAGGAAACCATTCTTCACCAGAAGAATAATATTCACTTTTTGTATGTTGATAGGTTGGAAAATTCGCTGTTTGATTTCCATAACGAAATATCTTTTTCGCACCACCATCTACATCATCACAAGTATCAATATTCACAACTTCAGGTAATAAGTCATCCATCTTATCATTTGCATGTATCGTGCCATTGTAAAGACGCTTTGGAACATGACGATTTCCTGCTAGTACATATAATGGAATTCCAATTACCGGAGCAGCAAGTATGACAATGATCCATGCAATCTTATAAGCTGGATCTTCATTTCTATTAATGACATAAACACAAAACAAAATAGAAATCAGTGATAAAAATGGTAATAATCTTTCTGTATATGCAACGCTATAAAACAGCATCACAAAAAAAGCAAACTGTAATAATACAAGTGGTGCAACAATAACCAATCTACTTGTCAAAATCTTTAATATTCTACGCATGGTGTTATTGTAACATCATTTTTTCATAGAATAAAACGATAAATCAGTTTCATTGTCTCCCCTCTAGCATATAACCAATGATTTTCAGGAACATCTACTTTTTCAATCAATCTCCCTTTTAATCTTTCTAATGTTTTACAAGATGCAATATTCTCTGGAGAACATGTAATCAATAACTCTTTCATTTCATAATCATTCTTCGCAATCAAAAATAACAATTTACATGCTTCATATGCATAACCATGTCCTCGATATGGTAAATAAATACGATATCCAACTTGTCCAGCATAATAAAGTTCTTCATTCATACCTAGTCTTAGATCACATTCTCCAATCTTTTGACGTGTGCGTTTAAAACAGATGAAAAAATGAACATCTTTCACCCAACTTGTCATTTCAGAAGGATCTTCATATCCATTATAAGAAAGTATGATTTCTTCTTGTCTTTTTAAATGATCTAAAAAAGAAAATATCATACTTCTATTTTACATCATCCCAAAAAAAGAAACAGAAATTTCTGCTTCTTTAATCTTTCATGATAGATGGGAAATCTGCATAGGTAATAATACCCAAAGGTAATTCATTTGTCTTACCATGTTCTGTTAGTGAACTACTCACGACCTACGCTTACGCTTAGAGGTCTGAGCTTCTTGCTTCATC
>CAVJMM010000093.1:0-6539 GCA_963650865.1 Eubacterium sp. AM49-13BH
GACCTCTCGGGGTAAGATACACATCTTTAATCTTTCACAACTTCTTGATTTACTGTTTTGGTTTTACGTTTACCTTTGGGACTTCGATTTGTACAGCAACCTCATCCACCATTTAGCCTTATATCAAGTTTCTGTTCGTAAGCTCGAAAGGTTTGCTAGCCACTTCCTTCACTCATATCCTCACGGATAACAGCTTGTGGTTCGCTACACTTGGCGGTAAATACCTGTGGTACAGTTTATTCTGTACTAGATGTGCATCATGCCCGACACACTGTCAAAGGCCTACCGTTATGGTAGCCCCAATATACGATTCACAGTTTTTTTTAAATCCACTAAAAATATTTTTGATGATGCAAAAATCAAAGTACTTGTTGACGATTTTGTTATAATAATAATTGCACACGAAAGTGAGGTAATAAAAATGAGTAAAGTCGATGTAATTAGTGGATTTTTAGGAGCTGGTAAAACAACTCTGATTCAAAAGTTGATTAAAGATGTTTTTGCGGGAAAGAAAGTTGTTCTTGTAGAAAATGAATTTGGTGAAATTGGTATTGATGGCGGTTTCTTAAAAGAAGCAGGTATCACAATCAATGAAATCAATGGTGGATGTGTATGTTGTACATTACAAGGTGACTTCCATGACGCCTTAGAGAAAGTAGAACAAACATATCATCCTGATCACATTATCATTGAACCTAGTGGTGTTGGTAAATTATCGGATATTCTTTCTATCGTAAAATCTGTAGAAGGTTTAGAACTCAATAGCTATAGTACTGTTGTAGACGCAAAAAGATGCAAAATTTATCATAAGAACTTCAAAGAATTCTTTGATGATCAGATTCAAACAGCGAGTTGCGTGATTCTCAGCCGTACACAAATGGTTGAAGATGATAAGTTAAATGAAGATGTTTCCATCATTCATGAACTGAACCCAGAAGTTCGCATCATCACAACACCATGGGATGATCTCAATGGTTTAAGTATTTATGAGGCAATGACTGGCTCTTCCAATGGCTTCCCAGAAGGATTAGAAGAATTAGACTTTGATGAAGAGGAACATCATCATCACCATCATGACGATGATGAAGAATGTTGTTGTCATGAACACCATCATGAAGAAGAACATGAATGTTGTCATCACGATCATGAAGAAGAACATGAATGTTGCCACCATGATCATGACCATGATGAGGAATGTTGTTGTCATCACCATGATCATTCAGAAGCAATCGAACACGCAAATGAGGGTTTGAGTGAAGGCAATAAGGTTCATATTGGCGGAGGTGAAGAGGAACATCATCATCACCATCACCACCATCATGGATTAGATGCAGATGATGTATTTGATTCCATTGGTATTGAAACAATCAATAAATATACTGAAGATGAAATTCGTACTGCTTTAAATCAATTAGGTGAGAATATTGTCCGTGCAAAAGGAATCGTTCCTACACACGATGGATCTTGGTTATTCTTTGACTATGTGCCAGGAGATGTTGATATTCGTATTGGAAAAGCTGCTTATACAGGTTTAATTACTGTGATTGGTGAACATGTTGATGTGGAATCAATTAAAACAATTTTTAAGGTGAAGTAATATGGCAACTCCCGTTTACTTATTTACAGGTTTCTTAGATTCTGGAAAAACAACATTGATCAAAGATACATTAAATGATCCTAGTTTCATGGAAGATGTATCTAGAACATTGTTGATTTGTTTTGAACAAGGTGAAGAAGAATATAGTGATGCATTCTTACAAGAACATCATACATGTATTGAATACATTGATGATATTTCTACATTCACACCAGAAAAGATGCATGAATTAGATACGATTTATCATCCTGCACAAGTCTTCATTGAATGGAATGGTACCCTTGCGATTCCAGATTCCATTATTTCAGATATGCCTGATTTTTGGCCTTTGGTACAAATCTTAACAACTGTAGACGCATCCACATTTTCAACATTCATGGGTCCTTTAAGACAAATGATGTATGAACAACTTCGTTACTCCGATACTGTGATTTGTAATCGTTGTACAGAAGATACTTCAGGAAGTATGTTGAGAGGAAACATCAAAGCCATCAATCGTAGAGCGCAGATCTTTTATGAAGGAAATTATGGAGAAGCTGTCGTACTAAAAGATGGTGGATTACCTTTTGATATTAACGCACCTATCATTGATATCAAAGATGATGACTATGGTCTTTGGTATATGGATGCAGTAGAAAATCCAGAAAAATATGATGGCAAAGAAGTCATCTTAAGAGGTTACTACGCACAAGGTATCCCAGGTTATAAACAGACATTCATCCTAGCTAGACAAGCTATGGTATGTTGTGCTGCAGATACTTCTGAATGTGGTATTACTGTAACAGGTGTAAAAATTGAAGAAATGACAAAAGGAAATTGGTATGAAGTAAAAGGCAAACTAAAGACGATACCAATGGAAAATGGTGGAAAAACTGATGTTCTTTACGCTGATCGAATTTCCAATTACACAAAACCACAAGATGAATTTGTGACATTCAATTAAACAACCGTTTGGTTGTTTTTTTGTTAAGAAATATAACTTTCACATAATTATTCACACATTTCATAGAAAAAAGATGATAAAATATGGCAGTTATTAAGAAAGTGAAATTTTTGTGAAATATGTTAAATAAATGTAAACAAATTTTTTCTATAAAAAGAATCGTGTGGTTTTTATTTGTATCTGGTTTATTTCTTGTATTCTATACACCACATCTAGAATATAAAGTAGATTTAGATTCCATTACAGAAGGAACTGTCATATTAGCTAACTACAACACCGATCGTGGAGAAGAAATCTTTGAGACCTACAATTATAACGGTCATAAGACATGGTATGATGTTGCTCCATATTATTCGGATATTACGATTACAAATGTACCAATTGTAACTAATTCTCTACAAATGCAATTACAAGGTGTGAAAAGTATGGTCATCAATAAGATTACGATATCTTTTGGACCAATGACATTAAGAGAATATACTGCTGAAAACTTCACATCAGAAATTGCAGGATCACAGGGATTAGATATTTCATTAGAAGATAATAAGATTCATTTATCTTTACAAAATGTAGAAGGATGGATCCAATATCAAACAGATGAATATTTACCAAAAGTGATTATTGTTGAAGTGTATCTCTTTATTTTATTAGTTGCTTGGTTCATTGCGGTATTGATTGATAAACATATCAATATTTCTGATGTCATTCCTTTAAATGAAATCATGTTATTAGCCTCTCCATGTTGGATCTTCTTCATGATGGAAAATATCTTAGGGAATTTCTATTATATTAATACTGGGTTAAGACTTTTAAATGTTGGTATTATGATCATCATTTATAAGTTATTCCATCTTCTCTTTAGACGAAGACCAATGGGATTAAATATCGCAAATATCGCATTCATTGCATACGCAATCGTATCTACGTTTGTTGTATTGTTTCGAAATCGACCAATTGCACCATGGGACTTTACTGCATTAGGAACTGCCATGGATGTCGCAAGTAATTATGATATTCATTTGAATTACATCATGATCTGTTCTTTGATTGTTTGTGCAATTTTATACATCGTCATGCGTTTTGTTCCAAGGGATAAAACAAAGATCAATAAGTGGTATGTTGCCTATCCAATCATCGTACTCGTTGTTGCCTTGTTCTTTAATAGTATTGGTTCTTATTATTTATGGGATATTCGTTTATTATCTACATTCCAAAATGAAGGAACCACATTATCTTTCACTGGTCTTGTAAGGCAATTTTTAGAAACACAGCCAACCAAACCCGATGGATATAGTGAAGAAAAACTGAACGAGCTCAAAGAAGAATATACCGCAAAAGCACAAGCAGATGTGGATACAGAAGGCACAAAACCAACTGTTATTATTCAAGTGATGAATGAATCGTTCTCCAACCTAGATGTTGGTGGTACAACTTACGCTGAAAATATGACCCCTTTCTATGATTCTTTAGAGAATACGATACGTGGAAATTTATATGTTTCTGTTAGAGGTGGTGGCACCTGTAACACTGAATATGAAACATTAACTGGAAATACAACAGCTTTCTTCCAAGCAGGTGTTTATCCATATAACATGTACATGAATCGTTCTGTTCCTTCAACAATTTCTTATATGAATCGAAAAGGTTATTCTACAACTGGAATCCATTTAGGAAAATCTACAAACTGGAACCGTAGAACAGCATATGAAAAGCTACAATTCCAAAACACAGAATTTGCGGAAACATTTGATGGATTAGATACAATACATGGTTATCCTACAGACGAACAAGACTTTGAAAAAGTTATTGAATGTTATGAAGAAAACAAAGGTACAAACCAATTCATTTTCAATGTCACTTATCAAAACCATGGTTCTTATAAAAACGCAGATGATTTAACACAAACAGTTGATCTATCAAGCTACGGATATGAAAACTACGATACCGCAGAAAACTATCTTTCATTAATCAAACTAACAGACGAGGCATTCAAAAACTTAATTGAATACTTCCAAAATGTAGACGAGAATGTCATGATCATCATGTATGGAGATCATCAACCATCCTTAGGTTCCGCAAGTGATCGTTTATTCTTCCCAAATAGTGGAACACCAGAACAAGATATCAAACAATACGTTACACCATTCTTGATATGGGCAAACTATGATATTGAAGATCAAACAATTGATAAAATGAGTTCAAATTATATGTCATCTTTAATTCTTCATACCGCAAACATGGAATTAACACCATATCAACAATTCTTATATGAATTAAAAGATAAATATCCAGTTATTTCATTATATGGTTGTTATGACGCACAAGGTAATTTCTATGAGTCAGTAGATGATATCGAAGATGAAGATGTTCAAAATTATCGCATCTTACAATACAACAATGTATTTGATAAAAATCGTGATATCGAACTATTTTATCCAAAAAGTGAATCAGATATAAAGAGTGATCAATCAACAGATTGATTGCTTTTTTTGTCTAGAACAAGTATAATCTCGAAGATTTATAATAGGAGATAGATATGGAAAAGAAAAAGCTTTCTTTAACTAAGAAAATGACGATTGCGTTGATTTTAGGAATTGTCATTGGAATCAGTACTTTATTATTTCGAGAACACTTAGTAAACAACGGTAACGAACAAACTTGGAATTTAATCAACAATTTCTTATTTGCGGATATTACTGCTGAAGGCAATGAACAAGCAATTGGTTTATTTTATATCATTGGTCAAATGTTTGTAAAAGCAATGCAACTAATGATCATACCTATGGTATTCACTTCCATTGTATTAGCGATGATCAAAATATCTGACGCACAAAAATTAGGAAGAATTGCTTCAAAAACAATCTTTTATTTTCTATTAACAACTGTCATCGCAATTATATTAGCTGCCGTTGTTGGATTAACTGCTTATCATATTGGATTATTTGAAATGGAAACAGCAGGTTTACAAGCAGCAGATGGTTCTAGTTCTACAAACCCTCTACTCGTTGTGTTAAATGCCATACCAAATAACTTTATCAGTGCTTTAAGTAACAATGGTGGCGTTCTAGCAATCGTTGTATGTGCTGTAGCTGTTGGACTTGGTATCCATACAAACAAAGAACAATTTTCTTCAATTGCGAAATTATGTGAAGAAATTTCAAATTTGATTACAATCATCTTAGGTTGGATCGTTGAAAATTGTGCACCATTCGCTATCTTTTGTTTATTAACAAGAACATGTGCATCCTATGGCATTTCTTACTTAAAACCAGCATTATCTTATATTCTATTAACAACAACTCTATTACTTTTATTCTTATTTATTTTCTATCCTTTATTTGTTTCTGTCACAACCAAATTAAATCCAATTGCCTTTTTCAAAAAAATTGGAAAAGTTGCCCTATTTGGATTTTCAACTTCATCAAGTGCCGCAACATTACCAATGAATATTGAAGTCGCAAAAGAAGAACTTGGTATCTCTGAAGAAATTACCTCCTTTGTCTTACCACTTGGTATGACAATCAATATGGATGGAACTGCAATGATGCAAGTCATCGCAACAATTTTTATTGCAGGCGTTGCAGGATATCCCGTTACTTTCCAACAAATCTTATTAATTGGTATCCTTGCGGTCATTGCTTCGATTGGTACACCTGCTGCACCAGGTGCAGGTGCTGTCATCTTATTTACAATTCTATCTGGTGTTGGATTTACAAATGAAATTGCATTATCTGTTTACGCATTGATTCTTGCGATCAATCGTCCAATTGAAATGTTAGTAACTTCTTTAAATGTTACTGGTGATACTGCTTGTGCAATGGTTGTCGCAAAGAGTGAAAATGCATTAGATGAATCTATTTTCAAAACCGAAACAAAATAATTATCTTCAAGGAAAGCAATACGCTTTCTTTTTTTTGCTTTCACAATCAGATTCCATAAAACGTGCTATGATTATATCAAGTTATAAATCAGTTTCATTTTATGTAAAGAAAAGGAGGT
>CAVJMM010000094.1:0-5546 GCA_963650865.1 Eubacterium sp. AM49-13BH
GTGCTAGATATCGCATAAATATGCTTTATTTAGCACTTTTACTGTAAAACTTGAGATCTAATACTATTTTACTAGAAAAAAAGCGAAATATTATTTCATTTTACAAGATATTTTATCGCTTTCGCCAAACCATCTGTATCAATATGGTCTGTAACAAATTCTGCTTGTTGTTTTAATATGTCGCAAGCATTTCCCATTGCTACTGGATGTCCACAAGCTTCAAACATGGAAAGATCATTCTCCGCATCACCAACACACCCCACATCTTTTTTTATAAGATGAAAGTAGTTTAATGCATCTTCAATCCCTTTTTTCTTTCCACACATTTTATGAAAACAATCCACTGCGTACGCATTCCATCGAACACATGTCGTATCATGCATTTGAATTTGTATTTCATCAAATATCTCTTGTTTGACCCAAGGAATAAACATAAAGATTTCATTTCTTAAGATTCTATCTGATGGTTGAATCGGATCTTGTTTCGAATGAATCTTTTCTAAGCTTTCTTTTACATATTCATCATGTAGATTCATATACATTTGATGACTTTCTAAAAATTGAACAGGAAAAGGTGTTTTTTGAAGTCCATCATAGAGAATTTGAATATCTTGTTTTGTGATAGGATAAGAGCTGATCAATGTTCCATCAGATAAGTAGTTATACGCTCCATTCATTGTAATCCATCCATCTACATGTAGATCTTCTAATGGTAATTTTTCTAACTCTAATAGATGTCTTCCAGTACATCCAAAAACAAGAATGCCTTGTTTTCTAACTTCGTTAATTGCATTTAATGCAGATTGTGGAATTGAGTTTGTTGTATGTGATAATACTGTTCCATCAATGTCTAAAAATATTATTTTCATAGCTCCATTATATCGAAAAAATTTTATATCATAAACTCTTTACTTCGAATAAAAAAAGATTAACATGTTATCGAGGTATTTGATTATGGAATTTGAACAAAACAAAAACACACTCATCTATCGTAATATGGGTGAAACACTGAAAATCGAACCATGGGGAAAAGATTCTTTTCGTATTCGTGCAACAAGATACCCTGCTTTTTCAAACCAAGATTGGGCTTTAACTGAAAATGTAGAATCTTGTAATACAGATATTACGATTCAAGAAAAAGAAGCTGAAATTAAAAATGGCAAACTACGTGCTACTGTTAATTTCATGGGTGTTATTTCTTTTTACAAAGATGACAAGTTAATTTTAAGAGAATATTTTAGAAATTATGATGGAACAATTTCTAAAGAAAGTAGATGTTTAAAATACATCAACCGTGATTATCATGGATTAAAAGGAGGAGATTTTAGAATTGTACAAACATTTGAAAGTAATGATGAAGAAAAATTCTTTGGATTTGGACAATATCAACAATCTCATACGAATTTAAAAGGTTGTGTATTAGATCTTGAACAAAGAAATTCTCAAGTATCTGTACCATTCGGCATTTCATCTTTAGGTTATGGATTCTTATGGAACAATCCAGCAATTGGTAAAGTTAGTTTTGGAATGAACAAAACAGAATGGATTGCGGAAGCAACAAAAGAAATTGATTATTGGATTACTGTTGCGGATACACCAAAACAAATATTAGCGAACTATACTTCTGTTACAGGACATGCACCAGATTATCCTGATGATCTATTAGGATTATGGCAATGTAAATTACGTTATCGTACTCAAGAAGAAGTATTAAAAGTAGCACGTGAATGCAAAGAAAAGAATGTTCCAATTGATATGATCGTGATTGATTTCTTCCATTGGACATATCAAGGGGATTGGAAGTTTGATCCAAAATATTGGCCTAATCCTAAAGCAATGATTGATGAATTACATTCTATGGGTATTAAAGTTGTAGTATCTGTATGGCCTTCTGTCGATAAGAGAAGTGAAAACTTTACACCTATGTGGGATAAAGGTATGTTGATTCGAACAGAACGTGGTGTCGCACAAACTTATGAATATCAAGGAGATTGTGTAGAAATTGACGCAACAAATCCAGCAACAAGAGATTATGTATGGAATGTCTGCAAGAAAAATTATTTTGATCTAGGCATTGATGGATTCTGGTTAGATAATGGTGAACCAGATTTTACAGTCTATGATTTTGATAATATGCGTTATTACATTGGACCAGCATTAGAAACTTCTAATATTTGGCCTCAATATTATTCAAGAATCTTCTATGAAAATCAAAAGAAACTTGGTAAAAAAGACATTGTTTCTTTGCTAAGATCTTGTTGGGCAGGTTCTCAAAAATATGGCAATGTTGTTTGGAGTGGTGATGTTCCTTCTACATTTGAATCTCTACAAGATCAATTACAATGCGGTATTAACATGGGAATTGCAGGTATCCCATGGTGGACAAGTGATATTGGTGGATTCATGACAGATGATTGGAAAGATCCATCCTTCCAACAATTACTTGTTCGTTGGTATGAATTCGCAACATTCACAGCAGTATTAAGAATGCATGGCGATCGTGGTCCAAATGATGATATTCAACCACTAGATGATAGAGATTGGGGTGGAGGATATTTATATACAGGTCATGACAATGAGTTATGGTCTTATGGAGAAGAAAATGAGAAAATCTTCAGAAAATATCTGAAGATTCGTCATGAACTAAAACCATATCTAAAGAAGTTATTCAAAGAAGCAAGTGAAAATGGTTCTCCAATTTTAAGAAGTATGTTCTATGAATATCCAAACGATCCAAAATGTTGGAATATCTATGATCAATACATGTTTGGTGATGAATATTTAGTCGCACCAATCTTACATGAAAACCAATTTGAAAGAGAAGTTTATTTACCAGAAGGTAAATGGATCGATACAAGAGATGGAAAAGAATACGAAGGAAATCAAACAATCGTTTCTTCTGCACCAATTGATTCAATTCCTGTATTCAAAAAAGAGAACTGACACAAGTAAATAAAGTAGCTTCGTAAAAGAAAAATCGAGAATTAAGAAAGCAACTACATTGCCATCTATTCTCGATTTTTTATTTCGTTATAAATGTATTTTTCAAGAAAAGCAGGCACATTTAAACCATCATATGAAGTATTTTCTATTATTATGTATGACATTGCAGACTTATTTATATTGGTTTGTTATGATTGTTCATAGAAAGTTTTAAAAAAGTTTTAACAAATTCTAGAAAGGAATCCAACAATTCTAAGATACGTAAGTGATAGATTGAATTACAACGAGAGGAAAGAAAGTCTTATGTATACTGATTGCTTTAAAGATAAATATATTGGAAAATATTATTTCGAGGCACTATTAGATAAAAATAGAAATAATGTTGAGATAGAACAAGACACATGGAATTCTAAACATTTTGTAGAAATACTAGATGATCATCTCATTAAAACAAATTTCTATAGATACAATGAGCACATTAGTTGGTTCAACAAAGAAGAGATGATTTTCAGAATTCATCAAGGATTTGTATATGATTTAGATGCCCCTGCTGAAAAACTATTCCCAGTAAAGTGGCTAACTGATGATATGTTTGTTGAAATTGGTGAAGGTTACTTATTATTGTTTGCTTCAAAATCTTTTAATAATTCTGCTGGTTTTTATGCGATTCAATTTTATGCATATGATTTGTTGTTTCGAAAAAAGCACATCGATGAATGATGTGCTTTTTGATATCTTAGATATTTAATAGATTAGAATATACAGCTAATGCACCATCTGTTTCATGTGCGAGTACTTTCTTAGCTAGTACTTTTCCTAACTGTACGCCTTCTTGGTCAAAGCTATTTACATTCCATGCGAAACCTTGGAACATAACTTTGTTTTCAAAATGTGCTAACAAGGAACCTAAGCTCTTTGGTGTCAATTGATCACCAATGATGATTGAAGAAGGTCTTCCACCATCAAACTTCTTATTGAGGTTTTCATCATCTTTACCACAAGCAAACGCAACAATTTGTGCTGCAACATTTGCGCATAGTTTTTGTTGAGAAGTAGAACCTTCAATGACTACATCTGTTCCAATTTGAGAATTTCTATATCCAATGAATTGTAATGGAATAATTGTCTTTCCTTGGTGTAATAATTGATAGAAAGAATGTTGTCCATTTGTTCCAGGTTCACCAAAGATAATTGGTCCTGTAGGATAATCTACTGGTTCACCAAAACGGTTAACAGATTTACCATTAGATTCCATATCTAATTGTTGTAAATGTGCTGGGAAACGAGATAATGCTTGAGAATAAGGTAATACAGCTGTATTTTCATATCCTAAAACATTTCTTTCATATACACCAATCAATGCATCTAACATCGCTGCATTTTTCATCACATCTTTTTCTTTTGCGAGTTTATCAGCTTCTGCAGCGCCATCTAAGAAATCTGCGAATACTTCAGGTCCAAAAGCAAGTGACAATACTGCGCATCCTACAGCTGAAGATGAAGAATAACGTCCACCAATATAGTTATCCATATAGAATGCATCTAAATATCCTTCATTCTTAGCAAGTGGAGATGTTTCAGATGTAACAGCTACCATATGATTTGCTGGATTTAATCCTGCTTTTACTAATGCATCTTTAACGAATGCTTCATTTGTTAGAGTTTCTAATGTTGTTCCAGATTTAGAAACCAATACAAATAATGAATGTGCAACATCAATACCATTTAATACTGCTGCAGCATCATCAGGATCTACATTAGAAATGAATTTTGCTTCCATCTTTAATGTATTGTTTTTTCTTGCCCAGTTTTCTAATGCGATATAAATTGCACGAGGACCTAGATCAGATCCACCAATACCAATTTGAACAACTGTTGTGAACTTTTCACCTGCAGCATTTGTAACTTCGCCATTGTGCACTTTCTTTGCAAATTCAGCAATTCTAGTTTGTTGTTTCACATAGAATTCTCTTTTATTCACACCATCTGCGATGACATCATTACCAAGTTGTCCTCTGCAAAGTTGATGTAATACAAGTCTCTTTTCACCTGTATTAACCATTTCACCATTGTAAAGCGCTTCAAACTTTTCGCTCAGTTGTGCTTCTTCTGCTAACTTTTTGATTGCTGATAAAACTTTATCATCAACTGCTTTAGCGGCGTAATTATAAGTAAGACCTTCTGCCATATCTACAGAATAATTCTTAACTCTTTCTGCACCATTACTTCCACTCATTACTTCTTTGAGATTTACTTTTTTACAAGCTTCTAATTCTTTATAAGAATCGAGCTCATCAAGGTTTTTCCATTCAACCATCGAATATTTTCCTCCTAATATCTATCTACAATTTTAGTATTTTCAATTCCTTTTTCCAAGTAGTAATTCTATTACTTCACAATAAAGAAAGCACTACAAGCTGGAATGACGTGATTTTCAATACTCTTTCTTTGATAAGGATAAAATTCCTTCTTTTATTTCTCTACATTTATTTTATTCCAAAAAGAAAAAAAGAGATAAGATTTCTCTTACCTCTTTAAGACATCATTGATTACTTGCTAGAAAGATAATCAGCTACATACTTACCAGATGTTAAAGCCCAACC
>CAVJMM010000095.1:0-5507 GCA_963650865.1 Eubacterium sp. AM49-13BH
CAGATGATGAAATGAGGAAAGACTACATGATGTTCAAGGAATTTGTAAGAGAAGTAAATCGAGAAGAGAATGCATTATCAAATGCCAAAGCAAAAGAAGAAGGTATTTCAATTGGAATAGAAAAAGGAAAACAAGAGGCAATGCAAGCATTAGCGAAACAAATGTTATTGGCTAACGAACCAATGGATAAGATTACGAAATACACTGGTTTATCGAAAGAAAAAATTGAAGAAATAATGTAATAAATAAACAGCAACCTCAATGGTTGCTGTTTTGATGATGTCTTTGTTTTGTTTCATACATACGACTATCAGCTAAAATACGTAACTTTGTTTCGTTGTTTGTATCGTTTGGATAAATGGCATATCCACAACTGGTTCCAACGTTTAATGTAATATCTTCAAATTGATATGGTTCACAAATACTTGCAGATATTCTTTCAACCATTTTCTCTGCGAATTCTATGCTGTTTTGATTAGAAAAGATAATTGAAAATTCATCTCCACCAATACGGAATACATAGTCTTCTGCACGCGTGCATTTTTGTAATCTTTGTGCGACTTCTTTTAATAACTTGTCTCCAAAGTTATGACCGTACGTATCATTGACTTCTTTGAAATGATCAAGATCTAAATAAAACAATGTATAAGGGAGTGGTTGAGAAGATTTTGTATGCAAAATCGATGTAAAATATCTTTCGTTGAATAATCCTGTCAAACCATCTGTATTTGCTAAGTTTTCGAGTTCGTGTTTTGTACCAATATCTTGTACAATTAACATTACTTTTGTGACAATTTCATTTTCATATTGGATTGGAATAACATTCATGACTTTAAACACATTTTCATTTCTTTCGCAATATTCAATAATGAAATTATCTTTCTGGGATGAGAAATGTTCTTGAAGTTTTTCTTCTGATAATAAATCAATGAGTTTTAAATGTTTGGAATCATTTAAAACGACATATTTTTTAGAAATGATTTTTAACAAATCTTCATATCTTCCTGTTTGTGGATAAGTGGAATCACCATCTTGACCATGATATTCATAAGTATGAAGTTTCAAATCAACGAGCGCGAATCGATCAATAACGGTAATTAATCCTTTGATCATTTGGGAAGATAATACTTTTTCTGAAAATAATCGATTTTTTTCTAATATTGTTTTTTCTAATTCATTTTGATTGTTAGATAGTTTTTCTTGCGCAAAGGAATAAATCAAATAAATGACAAAGGAAAAAATTGTAATACAAACAAGAGCTATCATGATTTGAGAAACCATACTAATGTTTTGTAATGTTGCAGTTAAACTTTTAATTTCTACTAACGCAATTGTTTTCCAATGATTGATACCACTATCTAAATAAATGAGATAATAATGTGTTCCTTGATATTCAAATTTCAAACTACCTTGTGAATTGGATAAAATCGTTGATTTTAAATCAATATTCGAATCAAATTTAAAATTTTGATTTGCGTATTGAAAGAAATTATAAATTGTATCTTTCACAATTGTTTTATCTTCTAATGCTGTGACGACTGTTCCATCTTCTCGTATGACGTAGCTATCACTGTTTCTTGATGCGTTAGAGGCATTGATATTCTCTTTTATAGTAGAAGTATCGTAACTGACTGCAATACCAGTATAAGAGATTCCTTTATACTTTTGAGCTTGTTCCATAGGTAAAGCGAAAACGATCTTTCTTTGATTATCAGAAGCAATGTAAGAAGATATTACAGGCATTTGTTCTTCATACATTTCATGGAATGCTCCTTGAATACTATCTGCTTGACCATCACGACCAGATGCTGTAATGAAATAACAATCTTCATTAAATAAATAGAAATCACTTACATCCCATGAATCTTTTTCATAAGCAAGTGTTTTCCATGAAGTAATCGCATCCTCTGCATTATCAATGGACTTTAAATAAGTATCCCAAGCAGATAAAAGGTTCCAGTTTCTTTGCGTAAATAAACTAAAGCTATTATCAATCTGTTCATAAGTTGAAATCATTGTTTCACTACCAATATCATAAAATGTTTTCTGAATATAAACTTGATAGGAAAAAAAGCATGCAAAAAGAAATGCAACAATTAAGATTAAGGATATGATATTCTTCTTTTTATTCATTGTTGATTCTCCTAAGAATATTATAAAATATTATTATTGATGAAGGAAGAAAAAAGAGGCATTGTATGAAGGCGTATGAAGAAATTAGTTTCAATGATATAGAAGGAGTGCGTATTGGAAATGCACAAAATGAACAAGCAAAAACAGGAACAACTGTAATTATATTTGATCATGGCGCAAAAGTTGGAATCGATATTAGTGGTGGAGGACCTGCAGCTAGAGAAACGCATTTAACAGATCCTACAACTGCAGATAATCCAATTAACGCAATTGTACTTTCTGGTGGATCTGCCTTTGGTTTAGAAGCATGTGAAGGCGTTATGCAGTATTTAGAACAATGTGGGATTGGTTATGATACAGGTTACGCAAAAATTCCACTTGTATGTGGCTCTTGTATTTATGATTTAGGATATGGAGATGCAATTGTTAGACCTGATAAAAAAATGGGTTATTTGGCATGTAAAGATGCTGAAAAGAATGATCCAAAACAAGGAAATGTTGGTGCAGGATGTGGTGCAACTGTTGGTAAAATCAAAGGTATGGAATTTGCTTCTAATTCTGGTCTAGGAATTTATGCAGCGAAACTTGGTGAATTAAAAGTTTCAGCTATTGTTGTGGTAAATGCGTTAGGTGATATTTTTGATCCTGAAACAAATACACAGATTGCTGGTCTATTAAATGAGACTGGTTATTTCATGAATTCAAAAGAAGAGTTATATAAGCTATCTAAGCGTACAGATATGTTTACTGGAAATACAACCATTGGAGCAATTATTACAAATGGTGCTTTTTCAAAGGCAGAAATGAGTAAGATTGCCTCTATGACAAGGAATGCATATGCAAGATGCATTGATCCAGTTGGTACGATGGCAGATGGCGATACAATTTATGCGGCAAGTGTAGGTGAAGTAGAAGCGGATATCAATGTAGTTGGAACATTAGCTGCAGAAGTAATGTCCAAAGCAATTGTCAATGCAATCAAATATTCGAATGAATGAGGAAGTTATGAATCAAAGAAAAGTATTAATGATCTATACAGGTGGAACGATTGGAATGAGTAATAGTGATCATGGTTACGTTCCAGAAATTAATTCGTTTGTTGAACAATTGAATCACATTGAAGAATTACAATCAGAAAAGATGCCAAAGTGGGATATTTATGTCATGGACCCAGTGTTAGATTCTTCTAATATTTCTGTGGACCAATGGAATGAAATCGCAACGATCGTTTCTGATCATTATGAAAAATATGATGGATTTGTTATTTTGCATGGAACAGATACGATGGCTTATACTGCTTCCGCTTTATCTTTCATGTTAGAAAATAATAATAAACCAATTGTATTTACAGGTTCTCAGATTCCTTTATGTGAAATTAGAAATGATGCAAGAGATAATTTAATTACTGCTTTATTGATTGCATCTGATACAAGGATTCATGAAGTATGTTTATATTTTGGTGGAAAATTATTACGAGGTAATCGTGCAATCAAGTATTCTGCAAATGATTTAATTGCGTTTATTTCACCGAATTATCCAAGTCTAGCAGAAGTTGGAATTGATATTCAATTACATGAATCTTACTTAAGAAAACCAACAAAAGAGCCATTTCATTTACAATTATTGAAGGATATTCCAATTGGTGTTTTAAAAGTGTTCCCTGGAATTCAATTTGAATTATTTGAATCTATTATGACACACGAATTAAAAGGCATTGTCGTTGAAACTTTTGGTGCTGGTAATATTCCTGGAAATGGTAAAAAGTTATTGCCTTTGATTCAAAAAGCATTTTCTAATGGAACAATCGTTACTGTAACATCACAATGCGTACATGGTTCTGTTATATTAGGTGCTTATGAAGCAAGTAATGGTTTAAAACAAGCTGGTGCAGTGAGTGGTTATGATATGACAACGGAATCCTCTGTAGCGAAATTATATTATTTATTTTCAAAAGGATATGACTCTGAAAGAATCAAAGAAGAAATGGAAAAAAATCTAAGAGGGGAATTGACGATTTAAGGATGGGACAATTGGTAAATATTGTTTACCAAATGATAAATTTAGACTATCAATTTTTTTATAAAAAGGTAAAATGTATTCATGGATAGTTTTAATGAAGAGCAGTGGAATCAGCGGTTGTATGATTTAGAAGCAATCGCTGATAGAAATAGTCGTAAAGGTAAGAAGAAGTATTATTTGTTCTTAGATTTTGATGGTGTCATCAATATTTGGTACAAAGAAAATGATCCGCGATTTAAGTTGAGATCAATCAAAGAAGATGATAGTCAGTTTGCTGACATTCCAAGTGTAAAACGATTGTCAGATCTTTGCTTGAAATATAATTTAAATATCGTAATTTCTTCGTCTTGGAGATTTGCGGGTGTTGGATATTGTCAAAGATATTTAAAGAAATGTGGTTTGAAAAAAGGTGTTAAAGTTGTAGGCGTAACAGCACAAGATTTTGAAGATCGTCAAAAACATATCACAGATTATTTATTTGAACATCCTGATTTTACAGGTTATATGATCTTAGATGATTTGGATCTTCCTAGATTGAGAAACAATCTTGTAAAGTGTGAAACTTTAGAAGGTTTTGATGAAAAAAGAGCACACCAGGCTTATATGATGTTAAAGCGTATGGAAGTAAAAAATAGTGCTTTAAAAAGAAAACAATATACGTAAGCTCTTTCAAAAGTAAGCGTTTCACAAAAAATATTTTATAGAAAAAGATAGATTCTTCTATTGCTTTTGAATATATGAAAAGCTTAAATATTTATTGGAGGGTACGTATATGAATGAAAGTATCAGATTTGATGAAAATTTAAGCGTTTTTCAGAATGTTGTAATGTTGTATAAAAATAGTGAGAATCAATTATTTATTGGGAATACTTGGTTCTATAACAAAGCAGGACATGATTATATGTCTGTGATGTATCATTTACCAATTCCTGAAAAAATGAGTGTTATGGAAGGTTGGAATTGGTTAGATGATAATGATCCTAGAGTTACATTGGTTCCTGAAACTTCCATGGAAACAGGTATTGAAGATTTCTTGTTTGCGCATGGACATGATCGTGATTGGAAAACTGTTACCTATAATGTCATCAATTCTTATGCAGATATTGAAAAGTATCTCAAAAAGAATCCTTTAAAAACGGATGAAGTAATTGGATTAGGTATCAAGAAGTAGAGAAGCTCAGAAATGAGTTTCTTTTTTTATATTATAAGAATTTCAATGCGTGCGCCTGTAAGAAGAAAAGAAGTAGAAGGATAACCCTATACCTTGCGAAAAGTTATAGGCATGATAAAAACAAGTAGTGGTATAAATATTGGAATTATTTTTGGAATCTAGGTGAATCTGATCTGTACATATC
>CAVJMM010000096.1:0-5320 GCA_963650865.1 Eubacterium sp. AM49-13BH
CCTTTTCAATATTTTGAATTCAAATGTTTTCTTTCATCATTTCACTGATATTTTCTCTTTTTAATGTTTTTAATACATGAACGATTCCTAAAAACATCACACCTATTTCTAATAGAACAATACCAATCAAGAAAACAACATGCATATAAGGAATACAAATATGGATTCCAATTAACGAAATACAATCAATCATCCCAAAGGCAATCATTGGTATCATCTTTTGCAGAATATATTGTTTCTTGATTTCTTTTAATGATAATTGTTGTGACATTAATATTACAAATGCTTTTAAATAATACTTTGTTTCTTTCATTGAAACAAAACAATTATAAATTGTGTATAAAATTAAAATCACTATCATAATCCCTGTAAACAAATATTGATAGATCATAGAGGATTGTTCTTTTGTTTTTCTTTCATCATATAAAGGACTTTGTACTGTCATATGATCATTTTCTAATGTTTTGATTGTTTCTTCTATTTGATCATATCCAACATCACATTGATAAAATGTATTTATTTCCTTGTAATATTGATCCAAAGGTCTACCATCAGATAACGTAATACCATTGATATAAGTCATCATAGAATCTAAAGAATAATAGATATTGAATGACTTTGTATCTTCTTCTTGAATGACTCCTACAATATTAACATTAACAGAATATGTATAGGGAGAAACTGTCAATGTTAAAGTGAATTCTTGATTTTTCCAATTGGTACCAAACAATTCATTTGCGAGATTTTGATTGATTACAACACCTAAATCATGACAACTTTCTCCTTCTATTTGAAATGTATTATTCTCTATATAAGGATAAATATTTGTTTGATATTCTGTATCTTGATAGATTAAATTTGAAAAAGATAGAATTGGTTGTGCATTTGTCATTGTACTTAATGAACTACTATCATCTGTATTCACATAAATCATATCTGCATTTAATACACGATGTGTATTCGGAATATAAAACAATTTTTGTTTCAAAATAGAACTTGCTTGTATCACAACTAGAAATATTATTGTTATACATAAGAATAATTTATTTTTCTCATGTATGATTTTATGAATCAATCGTTGAATATTCTTCTTTTTAGGATATCTCTTTGGTTCTTTAGAAAGAGTAGAAGGCATTTGACCATTGCGTTTATAACAACGTAAATGATGATCTTCAAACTTCAAAACATAATCTGCATATGCAATGACATCATCTTTTTGATGTGTTGCCATAATCACAATGTGATCCTTTACATATTCTTTTAGAATCTTTAAAACGATTTGTTTATTTTCCACATCTAAAGATTCTGTTGGTTCATCACAACAAATAATCCTTGGACGAGCTACTAAAGCACGCGCAATACCAACTCTTTGTTTTTGACCACCACTCAATTCATTTGGATACTGTGTTAACCAAGAGTTAATATCAAGATTTCTTAAAATTTCTTCATCTGCCTTTGTTTTTTCCCTTGTTAAGAAGATATTATCATAAACATTTAACGCATCAATCAGTTCATAATTCTGAAAAATCGTCATCACTTCATCATGAACTTCGATTGTCCCTGCATCAAATGAATCTAATCCTGCAATGATATTCAATAAGGTGGATTTCCCACATCCAGATTTCCCCCATAGAACATAAAGCCCAGGTTTATAAATATTTAATGATAAATCTTCAAAGATTACTTGTTCTCCAAATTTCTTTTTCGCATCATTAATTTGAATCATGTTGTTTTCCACTCATCACCATTTCTAATAAGACCATAAGAATCCCTACAATTAGTGTAATACCGATGATCATGACAATATTGTAAGACATGAATGGTTGATAATAATGCGCACTCGCAAATGCATTGATCATTGTAGAAATTGGTCCTGCAACAAGTAATACAAGAATCAAAGAAATGATCATTCGTATCAAATGACGTAGTATACTTTCTTGGATTGGTGAATAACCATAAGTACGCATGATATTTTTTTCTTTTGTGAATCTCTTTTTCTGAAATAAAATACTTAATATTAGCATCGCAACAACAATTCCTAACAAGATAAAACCATATACCGCAAGTCCAGCAGGAGATTGATAGAACTCTTTCTCTTTCCCCAATCCTTTTCCTTTAAATAATGTAATATCTACATTTGTTTTATTAAAATATTGACTAATTTTCTGTGCAACAGAATCATAATCACATCCAGGTTTCAAGATAAATCTTACATATTCCATTTTCACAGCATCACTATTAACAACATAATGATTATAAATAGGATTGTTTCCAAAACCATTGTTGAAGAATACCATTGTTGTATAGTCATTTTCTACACTACTAACACCACTAATTGTCACTTCAATCACATCAATTGGTGCTTGTCCATCGATTTCTAAGTAGTAATTATTTTGATAGCCTTGTAGTGCTAACTTCATTGTTTTCCCAACCATTTCTTCATAGGAAGAATAGTTATCTAATTGCATCAACAAATCTGCCGCATTTTTACTGAGTAAAACACTTTCGCCTTCTGGATAACTTCCACAAAGTAATGGCAATTCATCATATCCATTTACTAAATCAAAACATTGTACAAGATATTTTGGATAAGACAAATAATCACTTCCCATGTAATTATTCCAATTTGAAGCAGATTGAAAACTACTTGGTAATATATATGGTGTCTCCATTGGATAATTCACAAGATCCATATCATTATAAGAAAAATGATTATATGCTTGTTTATCAAATTCACCCCTAGCATATTCTAACTCTTCATCTTGTTGATATTGACGACTATTATAGCTTTCTACGCCAATAATTTCTGGAGTATCATTGATAATTTGTTGAACGGAGGAATGATCAAACAAATCATCAATTGTAAGTCCAGCATACTTTGTAGCATAACCAGAAACCGTTTCTCCATTATTTGCTTCTTTTTCTCTCGGTACAGAAACTACCATATTTTCAGCATTTTTAAATGTAGATTGATAATCACTTTGACCAGAAACATTTGTATATAAATTACATGTAATAAAAATAGAAAGAACACATAAAACACTTAACAATATTTGAGAGATAGAATCCATTACTCTAGAACGTAATTCACGAATCACTAAAATCAACGTATCATCAAATTTTCGATTTGGAATTTCTTCTCCCATCTCCACTAGACATTTATTATTTTTCTTTTCATCTTTCACTACAACTCCTTGATCCATTGTAATGATTCGATCAGCATACTCCTGCGCTAGTAAGATATCGTGCGTTACTAAAATGATTTGAACATCATCTGATATCTTCTTTAATTCATCCATCAATAACACTGCATTTCCATGATCTAATGCAGCTGTTGGTTCATCACATAACAATAATCCAGGTTTATGTAATAAAGCACGAATGAACTGTACACGTTTCTTTTGACCATTCGAAAGTTTCTTTACTTTCTTTTTCTTTTGATCTTTTAAATCAAACTCTTTCAAATAATGACGAATCAATTTAAAATCATCACTCACTAAACAAAGATTATCCCAAACACTCATATCTTCAAATAAATTAAACTCTTGTGTTAAATAATCAAAGTTAGGAACATTTTCAATACTACCTTCAAATGATTCTTTTCCTGCAATACAATTTAATAATGTTGTTTTTCCACAACCACTCGCACCTAAAATAACAGTAATTCCATTTTCTTCAAGATCTAACGAAATACCTTTTAATGCATCAACAGTATTATTTTTGTTATGGTAAGTCTTTCTAATATGATTCAGTTTCATAAAAATCACCCCTACTACAAATGCCAAAAGGATGAAAGTCTGCACCTTCATCCAATTAAATTATACTTTCTTAATTATCGTAACCGTGACAAACTCTTTTTTGTTCATATGATGTTGTAGAATATCCTCTTCCACAACTACCACATTTATATGTTTTCGTAACAGCTCTTTTTTGAATAAGATCCGTTCCATAAGTATGACTATTACATTTCACTTCTGAAGCAGTATACCAAGTTCCGTAATTTGTTGAGGCTAAATAATATGTACCACCACAACTACAAACTCTACCAAAAGGAACAATTGAAGTCGTCTCAATATCAGAAGAATCTTCTGCATGAACACGTAAAGCAGTGAAATTACATAGCGCAAAAAGACAAGCAAAACTTAATGAAACATTGAAAAACTTTTTCATGTTATATCCTCCTATTGTTTTTCGTTTCAACGAAGTCGACTTTGTTGTTACAGAAATTATACCTCCTAGAAAGAAACCCTTAAATTACATATTTTTTAATACAAGTTGTTATTTTCAAAACTTTTCATTAACTTTTAGTTTATAATATTAGTAAAATATAAGCCAAAATGACGTAATATCATTATTTTTAGTTAAAACAAGGGATATCAATTATGTACGATTCGTTATTAGACACTTTTATCTGTGTTGTAGAAAATGGAAGTTTCACAAAAGCCGCAAAACAGCTTTTTATTAGTGCACCAGCTGTACAAAAACAAATCAATCATTTAGAAGAAAAGATTGGTGTTCCTTTATTATCACGAAAAAAAAGTGGAATTCAGCTTACACGTGCTGGTGATTTCTTCTACTATAAAGCCTTGTCAATTCGAAAAGAATCAGAAAAAGCGCTCGCTGAAACAAGATTGATTGGCCAAAGTATGCATACAAATAAAGATATTAAAATTGGTACTTCTTTCATGTTTCCAACACACTTAATGTCAAGTTGGATCCAAGAATTACCACAGCACAATGTATCAAATAAAGTAAAACTTGTTCCAATATCCCCTTTTATCTCTAATTTTAATGAACTCCTAAAATTATTTGAAAATGATACAATCAATTGTGTATGTATTACAAAAGATGTTGAAATTAATAATCCCCTTTTAGATTTCTATTATTTAGATGATACACAAATCTGCTTAGCTGTTCCTATTACAAATTCACTCGCTCAATATCATACAATTAGTTATACTGCATTAGAGAATCAAACATTAGTAATGATGCACCAAGGTTATAATGAAAAATCCGATAAAATTCGAGCCGATATTCAAGAGTTAAATATTCCTATTACAATCATAGATATCAATAATGGTTATACTCCAGTTTTGTTTAATGAATGCGTACAAAATAATTATCTCCTTTTGACATGCGATAAATGGGCAAATGGACATCCTAATATGAAAACTGTTTATTTTGAGAAAAAATATTTTTTAGAATATGGGGTTTTAATCAAAAAGAATATCTAAAATCAATTATTTTCCATTTTCTTTACATAAAATGTTACTATTCACCGAAATAAGAAATAAAGAGAACGGGTAAATGGTTTTTATGA
>CAVJMM010000097.1:0-5241 GCA_963650865.1 Eubacterium sp. AM49-13BH
ATCTAATCTTGTCTAATGTGTCCTCATGAACAACGATCTTCATCTTGTGCCAATCTCCATCCTTCAATACCAATTTGAAAGTATCAGAAACAGGTTTTGAGAATGGTTTGAATCCATCAGCAACGAACTTTTCAACTAAAGAGCCGATTGATGATGTTAATGGTTTTCCGTTTGCATATTCCTGACATGCTTTGTATGTTGTTTCATCAATTCCGATTGTCATATTACATCTTGGAACTTCCACGAAATTAGCAATACAGGAATACATTTCCATACCTGAAGCATCATCTTTATTGACATTTCTATTTGCGTTAAATTCAGTCATTTTATTTTCTCCTTTTTGCTTGCTTATAGTATACCATATACACATATTTTTACTAGTTATTTTATGCGAAAATTAAGAGATTTATTAGATTATTTTAATAGAAGACGCAATAAAATTTGTCCTAGTGACTTTAGAGTACTTCAAAGCTACTAGGACAGTTTATTTCCTTCCTGATATTTCTGAAATAACTGGTTGAAAAAGCAAAAAAAAATGTGGTGCAACATTGCACCACAAAAAAAGATGCTGCTATTTCTAACAACATCTTCCATATTCTTACCTTTATTTGTTTACTAGCACATGCAATTCAATACCCGTATAAACGGAACTTTCTCTTGCACTCCTCAATAGTTCCTCAGCATTAGAAACTTGCTCGTCACTGTTTGGTGTTTGTAATCTATGATTGAATGATGTTACTTGAATTGTATTCTTTTGTTTCAAGGAACGTGTCCATATCACTCTTTCATATTCGTTATCAAACCAAACGCAATCAATTTGATTATCCTGAAGTTTCTTTGATAATTCCAAAAGAGTGCAATCTATTCGAGCACACTTCTTTTGAAATTCTGAGAAATCCATTGTCTCCCAAGCACTTCTTTCGTATTTTGAAAGATCTTGGAATTTATATACAATGTCATTCATCATCTTATAGCTTCAAGAATATCTCTTATCATTGCTTCTCCAGAATCACAAGCAATATAAGCCTTTTTGGTTCCTTGCTCGAACTGAATATAAGCAATCTCCTCATTATCCGAGACTTCAATATTTTCGATGTCTGAATATCCTCTTGTGTATTTCAATGTATTGTAGAGAGAATCAGCAATTACTTGCTTATCTTCATTAGCTTTACACTGTACATTACTCTTAGGATCTAAATACTCATTATAAGCATCAGCATCTAAACATGTATAGCCATTCCAAATGGCTTTTTCAATATCCATATCTGGTTCTAGTTCTAATCCTTCTTTGACTGAAGCAATCAATGCTTCAACAAAGTTATCTAGTTTCTTGCTTCTCATCATATTGTTGCTTTCTCCTTTTCTTTAAAATGCAGTTCATATTTACGTGCAAAATATTTAATATTTTTTACTACAGCACTAATGAACTCCTCATAAGAACATTTATTCATCTTTTTCTTACTTACAATCATTCCACCATCATAATGGATATAATCTTCTTCATTGAGAGGATCTCCATCTTCTTTCAAAACATAGCACCATGACTCTAGTCCTTGACGCTTATCAAAGTTTTCTTCCTTGATATCGACATACATCGAAATAGGCATTGTGCCATGTGTAAATATTGATGTTATGAAGTTACCTTCTTCATATTCATGATTTTTCTTAATTTCATGAAACATTTCAACTGGAATGCTTGTTTCCACTGTTTTTCTTAAATCTTTATTCATTTTCTTTATCTCCTTTTATGACATCTTTTCGATATTCTTCCTTTTTTGATAATCATCATTTGTCTCAATTTCATCCTTTTGTCTATCATAGTGATAGATATAGTTAGAAAGTTTCTTTCCTTCAGGAACAGCTTTTTCAATATCATTCACTTCATGAAGCATCACTTCTAAGTGATTACCGTCAATGTAATTTGTATCGCATAACACGATACATTCATCTATTGACGAAGGTATGATGTATAAATCACTGTCAAACTGATTTGCTAAGTCTTTTAAAACATTCGGATAAAATAGAACTGCTACACCATTAGAATGTTGTTCGTTACTTACAATAGTCATACCTGTTAGCCTTTCATCATCCATGAACTTTTTATCGCCAGAAATGCGATACATCATATCTTTCATAGATGTCAATTCAGACTTTAAAATGTTAGGTGATGATATCAGAGCATCATGATGAAGTTTATTTGCATCTACACAAAAAACCTCATTCATCATTACATTGTTAATCGGGAAACAATAAATGCCTGTTTCTTCAGACTTAACTATTATTTTGTAAATAATAGCTATGTCACCCACAAGTTTATGTGGAAGATCTTTTAGCTCTTCCTTATGCTCTTCAGCATTTAATGCTTCCATGACTATCAAATCTTTTATAGTGTCATAATCTAAAAGTTTTAATAAATCTTTTACAAAAACTTTATTTTCCATTTTGTCTCTCCTTACCTTTTCTTACAAAGAAATACTTCTCTTTTCTTTGTGCCCTATTTTTAATTCTCTAAAGTGAATACTATTCCATGCAACAGCAACAAAATTGATTGTCATACCAAATCCAACTATTGATGCCTCGACTCTTTCATCATAATCACTGACTTCTGGGTCAAGTATGTAATCATAATTACCATCTAATTCGTTGGCTTCACTTTCTATAAGTGAATTCATATGTTCAATAATTTCATCTGTTGTTCCATATACTCTAGTGATGTTAGTTGCATTTTCTGAACTCACAATCACAATCCAATCCATTGCATCTATCATTGTCTTTATCTCCTTTATTTTTTTCTTTGAATACTTCTTTATAAGAAATCATATATGCAGCAATCTCTCTATCAGAAGTACATGCATCATGACGTTTCTGACAGAACTTTTCGTAATTTCTTTTGAACTCTTCATCACCACTTTCCATTTCTTCAAAGAAAGCATTTGTGTATTGTTCAATCGTTTTACAAATTGTTTTATTACCGCACATTTCATATAAGAACTTATAATTTTCATTGTATTCTTTTGTTAAATTTCTTAATGTCATTACCTTTCTCCTTAAAATCAAAAGAAAAGAGGAACTTTTTGAATTCCTCTTTACCTTTTATTCAATTCCATATTCTTCTTTTAAATATCTTTTCACTTCATCAATTGACCATTTCACTGAAGCAGCAATTGTTTCAAAGTCGATACCCAAAGCATACATAGAGTTAATTACTTCTTTTTTTGCTTCGTATTCTCCTTCTTTCATGCCTTCATCATAGCGAAGTTCAGCGTATTTTTTTGCTGCCTTTTGATGTTCTTGTTCGTTCCACTCATCAAGAAACATACCTGTCACCTCTCTTTCTTCTGCCATAAGCAGAGACTTTATCAAAAATTCTTCAGGCATATTATGTAATACATTTTGTATCACCATACCAAACGCTTTTTTATCTTTGATGTGATTTGTTTTACTTCTGATTTCATTTACCAACCACATGTATTCATATAAAGGTCTACAAGAGTTTTTAATACTTGTGTTTTTACCTTCATTAATATTATACACTTGAACCGTAAGTTCTAAATCTCCTTTATTACCATTTTCATACAGATCACTTAACTTTTGAATTGAATATTCTTCTAAGTCTTTTAATCCGTTATAGAAAACAATAAAATGCGGAGCAGGTAAACTAATCTGTACATATCCATATTTATTGAGTGTATTAGCTTCAACTATTCTTTGAAATAACGAAACTACATACTCCAACATTCTATAAGCCATATTAGGATTATCAGTTGATTGTTGTTCATATAGATATAATTGTGAATCAAAAACAAACGAAACGTCATTTTTCATTTTGACAAACAATACATCATCCAATGTATTTATTTGAATTAGACTTGGATCTGTATAATTCGAGTGATTTACAGCATTGTACAACGAAAGAGTAAAATCTTTATGATCCTCTCTTCCAAAGATAAATCGAAATAATCTATCTTTGTACTTATTAGAACCTTTGACTTCAATTTCCATTGTTATCACCTGCAAATGTACTATAAACTTTATACAGTTCTTCTGCCTCAAAGATATCATCAATAGGCAGTCTAAATTCATCTAAAAAGATGACATTGTAATTTAGCAATTGAGATTTTCCAACTGCTTGGTCGTATTTACACCATTCTTTATTGATTGTATGTGTTACTAACATAATTATTCCTTTCCTTTAATCATTTGGGTAATGTCCCACATTAGCTGTTTTAAATCATCGGTGCACGAAAGACTTTCACCATTCCATGTTCCGTGTGTACCATTGATACCGTTATAGTATTTGATACCATAACAGTTTGGATAACTTTCCCAATTGATGAGATTCTTTGAAAAATCATCAATTAGAAACAATGTATCTTTATTATCAGATAGATGTAGGAACTCAGCTTTTGGAATACCATAAGGAACAAATATTCTTGATATTTTTTCCTCATTCAAACCATAAGCATCTAACCATTTCCTTTTTTCAGCTTCAGCATATCCATTCTCATAAGCATGAGATAATATGCTTACATCCCAAAACATTGAAATGTACTCTGTTAGTTCTATCATCTTTGTATCTGGTACACATTTTAGAAAATATCCTTTTTCAAATGTATCTTCTACACTTGCTTTAGTGTTCCATTTAGCTAGAACACCATCCATATCAATGTAGATTTTCATACATTATCTCCTGAAAGACTGAATCCTTTGATACAATAGCCTGTCTTATCTGTGATATAGTCTGCAATTGCATCATCATCGCCAAGAAGATTATCAGGAATCACCATATTCACTGGAAGAGAATCAAGAGCTGATTCTTCGCAGTCATAATCAATGTTATAAGCAATTGTTTGATTGCCTATAATATGAAATTCATCAGAAGAATCTGGTAGCAAAGCTAGTCCACTACCATTTTCCCAATGAACATGAATGCTGCCTGCATCATCCACCTGTTCTACGAAACCTTTCGTTCCGACAGGTGGAGCTTGTTGATCATCCATATAATCCAATTGGATCATAATTCCTTTAGGATATTTATTTCTTAATGCTATTACTTTTTTTCTTTCTAAAAACATATATATTCTCCTTTTCTTTAAGCAACTTTCTGCCACGATGAAGCAGATAATTTTTTCACTCCATCTTCAATGAGATATTCATCCCATTCGTTTTCACATACCTGATAGTAATAAGAATTATCTTTTAGGTATGGCACTAGAACATCAAACATGTTATCTAGTACTC
>CAVJMM010000098.1:0-5211 GCA_963650865.1 Eubacterium sp. AM49-13BH
TTTTCTTGAGAAGCTATTTGCGTAGCTTCTTTGAGTTTCTGTATATCTTCTTGTTTTGTTAGAACTGTGAACTTCCATGTTTGCATGTTATGTCCACTAGGTGCGTGATACCCACACTTCAGAATCATCTCTAACATTTCTTTTGGTATTTCTGTATCTGTGAATTTACGAATGCTATGACGTGTTAGAATTGACTCAATGACTGGATTCATTAATTGAACAGATTGTTGATTCTTCCACATTTTCTTTAAAGCTTTTCGATCAATTTTCTGCATACGATTACGTGGAAGACTTTCTACAATGATATAACGTTGTGGAAGTTTATAACGTTCTGCTTTTGAGGCAATGAATTTATGTAGTTCTTCTTCCACATATCCGGGTTTTGTTGCGACAAATAGTACTGGAATCTGTCCTGTTATCCCTTCTGGATCTGTTGCTCCAATACAAGCACATTCTTTAACATATTCATATTGGCATGCAATATTTTCCACTTCAATTGGAGATACTTTCTCTCCACCTACATTGATAATATCATCTGCTCTACCTAGCATATAAACATTGTTTTCTTCATCCATATATGCCATATCCCCTGTAACAAGCCATCCATCTACAAGTGTTTGTTTCGTTGCTTCTGAATTGTTCCAATAACCAACCATTTTCATATCACCTTTGATCACCATTCTTCCTGGATGATCTTTATCCGATTGGATTGTATTTCCATTAGAATCTACAATTTTCACTTCCACTTTATTTTCTAAAGGTTTTCCTAAAGATGCAATCTTCACTGGATCTTTTACAACTTCTGTAACGTTACAGAAAATTGCACCCCCAGATTCCGAACTTCCCCAAGTGTTATAAACTTGTAATTGTGGCATGCAATCAGTGATTTCTTTACGTTGTCGAATCGTTAAAGATCCTGCTCCAAATTCCATAAATTTCAATTGTGATAAAACAGGTACAAGCTTATCTTGCATTTGTGATTTCATCACTTCATAAGATGTTGGAACACAAGCCATTCCTGTACAATGATATGTTTCAATGTTATTTTCTACTTCTTTCGCAAAAGTAAAACCATTTTGTAATACAACTGTTCCACCTGCATAAAGCACAGCTCTTAAAACACGCAAGGCAAAAGAATGATTCAAAGGTAATGGTAATAACATCACTACATCTGAATCAATATGAATGCCTTCCATTGTATTCTTGAGAATGTTATAAACAGATTGATACGATAACATGACACCCTTTGGTTTTCCTGTAGTACCTGTTGTAAATAGAATTTCTGATAAAGTATCTTCGGATGGTATTTCACAAGTGTAAGCATCTAAATCAATATTTGAAGCATATTGATCACATTCTTTATAAACTGCATTCAATGATTGAATGTGATAATCTTTTTCATTTGTAGTATTTATTTTTTTATTTGTCAGCAATAATTTAGCACCTGCTTCTTCATACACAACAAGCATATTCTCTACTGTACTATTCTTATCCAAAAAAACAGTAATTGCACCACTTAATGAGATTCCTAAATAGAAGGCAACCATCTCCGGTTTTGATATCGCACTATAACAAACTCTATCACCTGTTTTAATACCTTCTGCTTTTAGATATTCTGAAATACAAACTGCTTTTGCGAATAGTTGCTTGTATGTTAATTGTTCTTTTTTAAACGACACTGCAATTTTATTTGGTGAAGTTTTTGCGAGTGTACCCACTCGATTTACTAATGTATCGATCATGTCTTTTCTCCCTATATAAAAACAAGCATGCGCTAGAAAAGAACACATGCTTATGTATGCACAAATAATTATCCTTGTAACTTTTCAACCATTCTTGCAAGGCCTGCAATCGAATTAAAGTTTTCTTCAATGATTTCTTCATATGGAATTGTAATACCAAATTCCATTGTTAATGTTGCGATAATACCTGTAATTGTTAATGAATCTAAAATCCCATCATCTACTAACGCATCAGAAGATTCAAAATCAATCTCTGGGTATTCTTCACTTAACAAAGCTAAAATTTTATCTTCCATTTTCATTTCCTCCAAATTAAATTTACCTTTATTTTATTCTTAATACTGCATATACACAAATGAACTTGCATCAAAGCCACTACCATATCCACTACCATATAGTCCAAATATCAATACCGCAAAAAACAATCCATAATATAATAACCATCTCAATGGTAAAGGAAGTGAAGCAATCTTTTCACGAATCTTTGTTCCATGTTCTTGTTTATAACTTACAAACCATAAAATCATTAACGCAATGATTCCCATCCAAAAATTCTGACGATTTAAGCCTAAATCATATAGAGATTGATCAAACCAAATCCAAACATTGAATTTCGAAAACATACTCTTTAGGATTTCAAAACTCACTTGAATATCCCCAGGAGCTGTTAATAATCTTCCTCCACAGAAAATCAAAAAAGTGCGTATGATTTGAAAATTCTTCCAAATGTTTGAACTTGTATTGATCTTACATTTTTTTATCAGCTTTTTAAATTCTGGTGCAAATACAGTACTTACAATAATGATAACACCCCAATAACATCCCCAAACAATATAATCGATTCCTGTTCCATGCCATAAGCCTGTTAATAGCCAAACAGTCGCAAGTGGAATGATTGTTAAAATACTCTTACCAAATCTTGTTCCAAATTTTTCTTTTGTTTTTTTACTTAATTTAATCAATTTTGGATTGATGACCATTGGCATATATACATAGTCTTTAAACCATGCACCTAATGTAATATGCCATCTACGCCAAAACTCGGAAGCGCTTCTAGAATAAAATGGTCTTTTAAAATTCTCATCTAAAGTAATACCAAAACATTCTGATACTCCTACGGCAATATCCATACAACCAGAGAAATCACAATATAATTGAATTACACATGCGAGTACTGCGACCACAAAATATTGTCCTTCATACTCTGTATAATGATTAAAGATTTCATTTGCGATTACCGCAAATCGATCCGCAATAACTAGTTTCTTAAAAAATCCCCATGTAATTCTTTGTAATCCAAAACAAAAGCTTTGATATGCAAAACGATGACCTTCATTTAACGCATTCGCTAACTTTTTATGTCGAGCAATTGGCCCTTGTAAGATATGTGGAAAATAAATCATGAACAATAATAGTTTCAATGGATTTTTCTCAACAGTATCTTTCTTCCAATAGACATCTGCCATATATCCAATAATTCCAAACGTATAATAAGATATTCCAAGAGGAACAATCACATTCTCAAGATCAAGAAGATTCCGTGCTACTTTTGTATAAATTAAAAATCCAACAATCAAAACAATGCCAAGCATTAACCAAAACTTTGCCTTTTTCTTCTTTTTTGTTTGATCTAGGCTTGCATATTTATCAGAGTTATAGATTCTATCAATCAACATTGTAATGATATAAGAAACTAAAGCCGTTCCAATAACATATATCAGCTTTTCTATTCCTGCACACACATAGAAGAAAACACTACCCACGAGTAATACAAACCATCTAGCTTTGAGTGGAAACAAATAATATAAAATAATGCATACTGAAAGGAATAGAATAAAATTTAAAGATGTAAAAATCATTTCATCAATTCCTCCCAATAGTTTTGTAACATCACAATATCATTCCCTGAATTTACAGTATGCTCTTCTGGTTGTTGATACGTATCAATGGATTTACTCATCACAACTACTTGTGTTTCTGCATCTATCAAAACAATATTGATACCTCTATTATTCAAAGAATAATCTGTACCATTCACCTTAATTTCAGAAGCTGTTTGCGTTCTATATCCAGAACTTAAAATACTAATGGATATATCATCTTCCCCACAATCATCAATTGTTGCTTTGTAACTAATTTTACGATTGGATTGTCTTTCTATGTATACTTCACCTTGATCAATGATTGCGATATAACTATCCGAATAATTCATACCCTCTGTAAAATCAGCCTTCAAACCAAGTGCTTGCAGTGCTGTAATTTCTTCTTCTCCAAGACCTGATGCCATATCATCACTTGCGGAAATACATACGATATATTTATCTTTATTCTCAACAATATAATCTAATATCTCATTACAATCTCTACTCAGTTGAAGTTCTGCAACTTCTGTGAGTTTATCATATAATTCTCTATTTTCTTCAAACGTCTCATTTTCACAAGCTTCTAGACCAAAAGTACTTTGTAGATATTCACTTAAATATAGCGAAATCTTCTTCGCACCAGTATAATTGCTATGGGCACCACCATCTTGAAAATCTGTCGTATTATCAAAACCATAATCGATATCATAAACAAAATCCAAATAGGAAAGTCCCATTTCAGTAGCGAGATCTTTTACAATTTCAGAACGTTCATACGTCCAAGCAGAAGTATAGTATATTGGATTCGCAACAGTAGGATACTTCGTAAGTACCAATGTCACATTATTGCTTTCACAAAGTTTTTGAATCTTTTTAAGATATTTCTTTTTTCTTTTCGTTATATTTGCTGAATATAAACTACTATTTCCTTCATAGTAATCGCAGCCTTCTTCTTCACATAGATTTTCATAGTAGGTATCATCACCATTCATGTCATCTACAATGTCATTCATAGCCTCTACACTTAAGCTTCCATTAGAATTACTACTCATAAAATATCCAGCAGTTACAAATGAATTGCTTGACCACACATCATTAAAATCCATCTCTGAAAGTTCATCCCAACGTGTATGATATTGAAACATTGGAACTAATGCATTGACGAAATCCTTTTCACACGACAAATCAAATTTTTCCGTATCATTAACTAACATAGAATATTCTCGTGCCATCTCAATCTTTGTTTCCCCAAAGGACATTTCATCTAAAACATAGCGCCAAGCTGAAGTACTAATTGAATCACCAAAAAATAAACTTGATGCATCAAGAAACACTACTTCAGGAGATTGTGTTTCCAATGCTGATTTCAACAAGTAATATGTCACTTCAATTGGTTGACCACTTGTAGATAAATTGTAACTAACAATTCCAGAATCCTCATATATTTCCATTGGGGAAACACCGTATTCTGAATGACTCGTTCCCATAAAAAGAACTTGATCAACCTTTTCTTGTTGGCTATAAAATGTGTTTAAGCTTGTAGTAACATTATCCCTCATATAAGGACTATCATAACTTTGGGATAATACTTTTTGAAACAAGAAAAA
>CAVJMM010000099.1:0-4882 GCA_963650865.1 Eubacterium sp. AM49-13BH
GTTCATAAAAACCATTTACCCGTTCTCTTTATTTCTTATTTCGGTGAATAGTAACAAAAATTGTAAGAAAGTGATTTGAATCACAAGTTATTGCTTGTCAGAAGAGTTATTCAAGACTAAAATAGAAGTACCAAAATATAGGAGGAATCGTAAATATTATGGCATTAGTTTCTGCAAAAGAAATGGTTGAAAAGGCTCACGAAGGACATTACGCTATCCCAGCCTTCAACATCAACAACTTAGAATGGACAAAAGCTGTACTTGCTGGTGTGCAAGAAGCTAAGTCTCCAACAATCTTACAAGTATCTGAAGGTGCTGGTAAGTACATGGGCGGATTTAAGACAGTCGCTGACATGGTTCGTGATTTATATGAATCAATGGGAATCACAGTTCCAGTAGCACTTCACTTAGACCATGGTACATATGAAGGAGCAAAGGCTTGCATCGAAGTTGGATTCACATCTGTTATGTTTGATGGATCTCATTATGACTTTGATGAAAACGTTGCTAAGTCTAAGGATATTATCAACTTAGCTCATTCAAAAGGAATTTCTGTTGAATGTGAAGTTGGTGGTATCGGTGGTACAGAAGATGGTGTTACATCTAATGGTGAACTTGCTGATCCAAAGGAATGTGCTGAAATCGCAGGCTTAGGTGTTGACTTCTTAGCTGCTGGTATTGGTAACATCCACGGTGTATATCCTGAAGATTGGAAGGGATTAAACTTCGACAGATTACAAGAAATCGATACAGCTGTTGAAGGAAAACCACTTGTACTTCATGGTGGATCTGGTATTCCATTTGAACAAGTACATAAGGCTGTTACATTAGGTGTTTCTAAAGTTAACATCAACACAGAACTTCAATTAGAATTTGCTGCAGCTACACGTGCATATATTGAAGCTGGTAAGGATAAAGAAGGTAAGGGATATGACCCTCGTAAACTTCTAAAGCCAGGTACAGATGCTGTAACAAAGAAGGTTGTTGAACTTTGCGAAGCATTTGGTTCAGCTAACAAGGCTTAATTGATGATAAGCATGGGGGGAATCTTAGGATTTCCTCTTTTTTGTGCTTGAAAAAGGTTTGACTTTACATGAAATTTAAATTTTTGTTCTTATATTTTTCATAGAAATATAACAATTATGTATGAAAATATAAAATATATGAAACTTTTTTTCAAAAATTAACACATTCACACAATTTTGCGTAAATTGTGTGAAATTAAGTTCCATTATGTGTTTTTTATGTTGAAAGCGTTTACTTTGTGAGGCAAAATATTCACGTAGAAAGGAATTTGTATAATATGAAAGACAAATTTATGAATGGCCTTCTTACTTTAGCCGGTAAGATGCAGTCAAACAAAGTCCTATCAGCAATTAAGGACTCATTTATTGACAACATGCCAGTCGTCATTTGGGGTGCATTCTGTACTCTATTCCAATTCGTCTTGTGTCAAACAGGAGGTGTAGCTGATCCTAAAACTGGAGAAATGATTTACTATATTTCTTTAGCTAACGTTCCAGGATTTGCTTGGTTGGAATCCTTAACTCCAATTTTCACAACAGCAAACTATGGCTGTATGAACTTCATGGCAGTAGCTATCTGTGTTCTTGTTTCTATGCACTATGCAGAAAACCTTGGACACGCTAACGACAAGACAGTTCCAGCAGTAGCACTTGCTTCATTCGTTACATTGATGAACACAACAGCATCAACAACAACAGAAAGTGGAGAAACAGTTACAATTTCTAACGTAGTTGCTTCTTCTTACACAAAGGCTGATGGATTGTTCGTAGCATTGATTGTAGGTATCTTAACAACATTACTTTATGTAAAGTTAGTTGATTCTGGAAAATTAAAGATCAGTTTACCTGATTCAGTTCCACCAAACGTATCACAATCATTCGCAGTATTGTTCCCAACAATCATCACAGTATTATGTGTATCCATCGTTGGATTCATCTGCTCACTATTCGGAATGACAATGTTTGATATCATCACAAAGATCATGGCACCTATCGAAGCAATCATGACAGGTCTACCAGGATATGTAGTAGTAGTATTAATCATCCAATTACTCTGGTGGTTTGGTATTCATGGTGCAAACGTTATGAGTGCTGTTACAACACCATTTATGACAAAGATGATGGCTTCTAACCTTGAACTTTACCAAGCAGGTGAAGGCGTTACGGCTTCTGGTGTATTCTATACAGCTTCTCAGAAGTATTCTATTATCGCTAACCCATTCGCTTCAGGTTGGTTCTCATCAACAGGTTCTGGTATCACAATGGGATTGATTATCGCAATCATGTTATTCTCTAAGAGAGATGACTTCAAAGCTATCGCTAAGTTAGCTATTCCTTGCGGACTCTTCAATATCAATGAACCAATTATCTTCGGTATTCCTATGGTTATGAACGCAATGTTCGCTGTACCATTCTTCTTAGCTCCAGTAGCTTGCGTATGCTTAGGTTACTTAGTACAATACTTAGGACTCTGCCCATTGTTCGTAATCGACGTTCCATGGACAACTCCAGTAGGTATCTTCGGATTCTTAGCATCATCAGGAAATATCATGGGTGCAATTTGGCAGTTCGTAATTATCATTGGTGCATCAACATTGATTTACACACCATTCGTAATTGCTGCAAACCGTCAAAAGGCAGAAGCTTAATTCTAACTGAATTATTTGAAGAACTAGATGTAATGTCTAGTTCTTTTTTTTGCGTTATTATCAAGAAAATTGAACACCAACACACGGAATTCCCATAAAAAAGAAACTTAAGTTTCACATGTATGACAAAAAGTTTTATATGAAAACGCTTTTAACGAGTGAGAATGACAATAAAATGCGATAATCGTCATGGGCTGACAAAAAATTATCGAAATTTTGAAAAACTGTTTTCAAAATGAATAAAAATAATTGAAATCGCTTTCTTATATTTCTAAACTTAACTTGTCGAAAGGGGAATAAAAATAATGAAAGACAAATTTATGAATGGCCTTCTTACTTTAGCCGGTAAGATGCAGTCAAACAAAGTCCTATCAGCAATTAAGGACTCATTTATTGACAACATGCCAGTCGTCATTTGGGGTGCATTCTGTACTCTATTCCAATTCGTCTTGTGTCAAACAGGAGGTGTAGCTGATCCTAAAACTGGAGAAATGATTTACTATATTTCTTTAGCTAACGTTCCAGGATTTGCTTGGTTGGAATCCTTAACTCCAATTTTCACAACAGCAAACTATGGCTGTATGAACTTCATGGCAGTAGCTATCTGTGTTCTTGTTTCTATGCACTATGCAGAAAACCTTGGACACGCTAACGACAAGACAGTTCCAGCAGTAGCACTTGCTTCATTCGTTACATTGATGAACACAACAGCATCAACAACAACAGAAAGTGGAGAAACAGTTACAATTTCTAACGTAGTTGCTTCTTCTTACACAAAGGCTGATGGATTGTTCGTAGCATTGATTGTAGGTATCTTAACAACATTACTTTATGTAAAGTTAGTTGATTCTGGAAAATTAAAGATCAGTTTACCTGATTCAGTTCCACCAAACGTATCACAATCATTCGCAGTATTGTTCCCAACAATCATCACAGTATTATGTGTATCCATCGTTGGATTCATCTGCTCACTATTCGGAATGACAATGTTTGATATCATCACAAAGATCATGGCACCTATCGAAGCAATCATGACAGGTCTACCAGGATATGTAGTAGTAGTATTAATCATCCAATTACTCTGGTGGTTTGGTATTCATGGTGCAAACGTTATGAGTGCTGTTACAACACCATTTATGACAAAGATGATGGCTTCTAACCTTGAACTTTACCAAGCAGGTGAAGGCGTTACGGCTTCTGGTGTATTCTATACAGCTTCTCAGAAGTATTCTATTATCGCTAACCCATTCGTTTCAGGTTGGTTCTCATCAACAGGTTCTGGTTTGACAATGGGATTTATCATCGCAGTTCTATTATTCTCTAAAAGAGATGATTTCAAAGCAATTGCGAAACTTTCTATCCCATGTGGATTATTCAATATCAATGAACCAATTATCTTCGGTGTTCCTATGGTTATGAACGCAATGTTCGCTGTACCATTCTTCTTAGCTCCAGTTGTATCTGTATGCTTAGGTTATTTGGTGCAATACTTAGGACTTTGCCCATTATTCTTGATTGACGTTCCATGGACAACACCAGTTGGTGTCTTCGGATTCTTAGCATCCTCTGGAAATATCATGGGTGCAATTTGGCAAATCGTAATTATCATTGGTTCTTCAACTTTAATCTATACACCATTTGTTATTGCAGCAAACCGTCAAGAAAAGGCTGAAGCTTAATCAATAAAAAAGTTTGAAGGAACTAGAAAAGTATCTAGTTCCTTTTTTCTAATTGTAGAAATAGCTTGAATTACAAAGCGATAAATAGGATAATAATTACATGGCTGAAAGAGAAAATAAGAAAAAATTAACAAAAGAAGAACTTCACGAAGAAAATGAAAAAATTCGTGCTGAATTACGTGCAAGAAACACAACGAGTGTAGAGGATCAACAAAGATTGGTTCGTTCTTTGAGCAAAAAGAACATGTTGACTTATGCACTAGTTATCTTTCTTCCTCCAGTTGGAATCTATATGATTTGGAAGAAAAAAGATGAATTGTATTTGACGAATCCTAGTCTATATCTATGGACATTCGTTGGAATTATGGTCATCTTTGCATGGATTCAAGAAATCGTGAAAAACTTTAGTTAAAAATGGGTGAGAAGCGGAAGCTTCTTTTCTTTTTGAAAGTAGAGTTAATAGTAAAATAATGTTAAAATCCCATCTTTAACAGTTGTAAAAAACAAAAAGTCTGGAATCTAGCTTGTT
>CAVJMM010000100.1:0-4618 GCA_963650865.1 Eubacterium sp. AM49-13BH
TAAAATGCGTTAGTTATCACGATTTTTAGACTTTTTTAATTTAGATGTATAAACTTCACGAGAAGTTGACGGATTTTTTTGATTTCACAAATTCGAACGCTTTCAAGAGAAGAAATTTCAATCTTTCTATACCTTTGTATCCTAAATTTTAGACTTGTTATTTGCTTTTCTTGATAACGCCTCTTTGATACCTAGATGGTAATTCGCCTGTTTTGCGATATCGATCTAAGAAATCTAAGAATTTCTTATGTTGAATTTGAAATGCAAAATAGTTTTGTTTTCCATCAATGAAAAGATCATATACTTCTTTCTCATCACAAAGCACATGATAATGATAGATTCCATCCTCATCTAGTTTTCGATTCCAATAGATTACATGTTCTGATACATTCCAAGTCATACACATGGTATTATATAAGCATGAAAGAAATCAGTCTAACGTTATTTAAAGATGCAGAATTACTGCCTATCTTGATTGTATGTATTTTGTTTAGTGCAATCATATTTTTTATTTTTCATTTTATAAAAGATAATAATGAAGAATATAAAGAAAAGGAACACAAAAAAACATTTCATTCTACAAAAAAATATCCAAAATACACAAAGAAAGATTATCGTAATCTTCTTTTGATTACTGGATGTTATGCAATCATATCTTTATGGAAATTAGGATCTACTACATTTCCAACAACAACTTGGCAACCAACTTCTTCTACAGGTTCACAAGATGTTGTATTTCATCTAACAAAAGAAACGACATTCAATGCGATATATACATTCTATGGTGAAGGAGATAACAATTCTAATCCTGATACATATCAATTAGGAACAGAAGGAATGATTGTTTATGGATCCAATGATAATCAACAATGGGAACAAATCACTACATTAGAAAAAGGATCTATCTATCAATATCAAATCATTGAAGGAAATTGGGATTATGAATATGTATGGTTGCATTCTTCCAACAAAAATAATTCTTTAACAGAATTTGCGTTACGAAATTCTGAAGATACAGGTTTTGTATCCCTAGAAGTATCTTTAGATGGAGGAAGTGATAGTGAATATCCTGCTACGTTATTGATTGATGAACAAGATAAACTTGTTTTATATCCAACGTATGAAGATCAATCTTACTTTGATGAAATCTATCATCCTAGAAATGCATGGGAAATTGCAAATGGGCAAGATATGTACGCTACTGTCCATCCATTACTTGGAACGAATATTATTGCCTTATTCATTAAACTATTTGGAATGAGTCCATTTGTTTATAGACTTCCTGGCGCAATATGCGGCATATTGTTGATCCCTTTATTTTATGCGATTGCTAGAAGAATTTTCAAAAGTACATCACTCGCTACAATTTCTGGAATATTACTTGCTGGTGATTTCATGCATCTAACAACTTCTAGGATTGCAACATTAGAACCTTTTAGTGTTTTTTGGATCTTAGCCATGTTTTATTTCATGATTCGTTATATTCAAATGTCATGGTACGATACACCATTTCTAAAACAATTTCGATATCTAGCATATTGTGGTATTTCCATGGGAATTGCGATAGCAACAAAATGGACTGCTTGTTATTCTGCAGTTGGTCTAGCAATCCTATTATTTGGATATTTTGGAGTGCAGTATTTAGATTATCAAAAGAATATAAAAAAGAAGAAAGAACTTGTTTCTTTGTTTCCAAAACGTTTCTTTGTTACCATTGCATTATGTTTTGTTTTCTTCATTGGAATTCCAATTGTGATTTATGTTTTATCTTATTTACCAGATAAAGTATGGAAAGGTGATTCTTGGTCTATCAGCAATGTTTGGAAACAATGTGTATATATGTATAACTATCATTCCAATTTACAAGCAACACATCCATATAGTAGTACTTGGAATCAATGGTTATTCGATATTCGTCCTATTTGGTATTACAACGGATATGATAGTAATGGCTATCAACATACAATATCCTGTTTCTCTAATCCACTCATGACTTGGACTGCTGTAGGAACAATCATATTTACATGCATTGATGGAATCAAAGAAAAGAAGTTATCAAGCATTGTTATTTGTGTTGGATATATTACTGCCTTAGCTCCCTGGTTGATCATTACACGTTGTGTATTTGCGTATCATTTTTATCCAACATCTTTCTTTGCGATATTATCTATTGTTTATGTATTTTCTTATTTATGGAAAATGGGAAACATTGGAAAAGGAATCATCATTGGATATTGTGTCATTTATTGTTTCTTGTTTCTGATGTTTTTACCTGCAACGGCAGGATTTGCAACAACAAATACGTTTATCAAATCTATAGAATGGTTTAGCACATGGTACTTTGGTTAAAAAAAAGATGGAAAGACATCCTATTTGCATTAGGTATGACATGTATCTTAATGCTTCCTTATATTTTTAAAGATTTCTTAGGTATTGAACATGATACCTTCTTTCATGTATCTCGTATTGAACAATTATCTAAAGCAATCCAACATAGAAATTTCTTTCCAGCAGTTTATCCTTCAGAAAACAATAACTACGGTTATGCTTCCCCTTTATTTTATTCAGATTTCTTTTTGATACTCCCTGCTCTATTACATTTATGTGGTTTCTCATTAGCCTTTTGTTATAAATGTATTGTATTTATTGCTTCCTTTATTTCTATCTTTACAATGATTATTTTTACATCACATATCACAAATAAAAGAAGTATTACTTGGATCAGTGGATGTGCATATTTGTTTAGTAATTATAGAATCACAGATATTTATGTTAGAGGAGCATTAGGAGAAATCTTTGCGTTTTCTTTTTTACCATTGATGTTATTAGGATTGTATCAAATCATTGAAGAAGAAAAATATTCTTTCTTTCCTCTCACGCTTTCTTTGACTTGTTTAGCATTATCTCATAACTTAACATTTCTATTTGCGAGTGTATTATGTGCAATCTTAGTGATTCTTTCAATCAATAAATTAACAAAGAAAAAGATTCTATGTATTTCAATATCTATTTTGTTTGCGTTTTTATTATCTTGTTTCTTTACACTTCCAATGATTGAACAATTACGTTCTCAATCCTTCATTGTAGATTATTATGGACAAAGTTCAGATCTTGCGAGTCATTCTATGAATCTTTGGCAATATTTTGTTAATCAAACAGTATTTGGATATAGTGGAAATCAATACGATGTTTCTATGACTATGACAGTTAATATAGGATGGTTTCTAACATTTGTTCCAATGACATATTTCTTTGTAAAAAAGAAAGATCCATTTGTATTGAAGATGTTGATCGTCGGATATATCTGTATGTTACTGCCCTCTTCTTTGTTACCCTGGGATATCATTCCACTCAAGATCATTCAATTTCCATGGCGCTTTAATACATTAGCGATGTTGTTGCTATCTGTTCCTAGTGCAATTGGAATTTCCAATCTTTTCCATCAAAAAAGCATTCAACTCTGTATTCTAATTGTATTGTGTGGAGAATGTATTTATCACGTAATGCCTGCATTTGATAGAACATTTGGAATGACATCTCAAACAACATGGCAAAATATATTAGATGGAAAACTTTGTGATCCTTATTATAGTGCTTACTATGTACGTGTTGAACTAGCAGGAGGAGATTATCTTCCTTTAAATGTACCAGATTTTAGAGGGCGTTCTACTGCAATCAAAAATGCACACAATCAAGATCTTGATATTTCTTATACAATTGATTATGACAAACTCACATTCTCTACAGATACATTAGAATACGATATGCAATTGGTAATGCCTAAAACTTGGTATCAAGGATATACTGTTTATCAAATCAAAGATGGCAAACAAATAAAAGTCACATGTACTGCAACCCAAGAAGCAATGGTTACTTTCTATGCACAAAAAGATTGTACTTATATTGTCACATATGAAGATACACTACTTAGAAAAACTTGTTTGTGGATTTCGTTCATTTCTCTCTTTGTTTGGTTAATACTTATGAAAAAGTTCTCTATCTAAAGAGAACTTTTTGGTTTTGATATTGATTTATCATTTTTTATACAAAAAAACACACGTAAATCCAATCGTAAATATTTACGATTGTTTTCACGTGCAAGACAATAATCAAAAAGATTTCTATCAAAGAATTCTTTTCCAAATACGAGCATTATATGCAGATAATGATGTTCCTTTTAGAATTTTTGGCCAAATTAATTCATAAGATTCATCAACAGTATAAGGTAGAATTGTTCTATGAGATAGGTTGCAATCAACAATGATAGATGTGTGAGCATCTTTTCTTTCATAAACGAATCGATTTTTCTTTTTGTTTAAAACATGAAACTCACCATATACAAGTACTGATTCTTCATGTCTAAATTGAATCATTTGTTTATATATTTCTGTAATATCAGAATCAATTGTTTGTTTTGCGTTATCATTCCAAGGAAGTGGTAAACGCACATGATCTCTTGTACCTGCTAGTATTGTATTCCAAGCTTGTTGTGTTGATTTTCCTTCTTCTAATAATTGTTTGTAGTAATTGATAGATTCTATGTCATTTAATTCCTCAATGGATGTGAACTACTCACGACCTACGCTTACGCTTAGAGGTCTGAGCTTCTTGCTTCATC
>CAVJMM010000101.1:0-4291 GCA_963650865.1 Eubacterium sp. AM49-13BH
AATGCAAAACGTAACACAGTAAAAAATCATTGTGATTAAACTGATTGTTTCAGATTATGTCCTCTTCCGTTCTTTCTTTCTATGAAACTCGAAAAACTTCTAAGGAAAGGAGTCAACCACCTACCCTTATGGTAGCCCCAATATGCTATTCACATTATTTTGGAAATTCCCAAAAAATAGTTCAAATTATTTTGAACATTTTATTAAGAATTTCTTATTCTTGTTAGTGTTATACTATAGATGTAACAGGAGGTTTTTATGATTATTGGTTTAATTAGAGGTGTTGTTGTTGGAGCAATTGCTGGAACAGTTGCGACAGTTATTACTGGAAACAATTCAAATAACATGACAAAAAATATCGTGATTGGTTTAGTTGGTGGAATCGTTGGTTCTATCGTTGCATCATTGATTGGCATTGGTAGTCGAAACTTGATAGGTTCATTAGTCATTTCAACTTTTGGTTCTATCTTAGTATTATGGGCTGCAAAAAAATTTACTGAATAAACTAAAAAAGACACATCGCTGTGTCTTTTCATTTGCAATTGTGAATCAAGTTAATTCGTTTTTCTTACTTAGCCATTGCAGCTACTTCTGCTGCAAAGTTTTCTTCTTTCTTTTCAATACCTTCACCAACAGTGTACTTAACGAAGCTTAATACTTCAGCACCATTGTTCTTGAGATATTGACCGCACTTTTGATCAGCATCTAAGAAATATTCCTGATCAACTAAGCACATATCTTGTAAAGACTTAGAAACTCTACCTTCGATGATACCAGCCTTAACCTTTTCTGGTTTACCAGCAAGCTTTTCATCCTTTGCGAGTAATTCTTCTTGGATAGAACGTTCATGTTCAACTACATCTTGAGGCATATCATTTCTGCTTACATATGTAGGATTCATAGAAGCAACTTGCATTGCCATGTTCTTAGCAACTTGTGCATCGCCACCCTTTGCAACAGTAACAGCTACGATTCTACCACCTTGGTGTGTATAAGATCCGAAGAATTCATCATCGTTCTTTGTAACGATTTCAAATCTTCTTAATGTGATCTTTTCACCAATTGTAGCAACTGCATTTACGAAAGTATCATTTAATGTGCCTTCAGCTGTTGTTAAAGCTAAAGCTTCTTCAACATTCTTTGCATCTGATGCAAGAATTGTCTTTGCAGTTGTATCTAATAAAGCTAAGAACTTGTCGTTCTTTGCAACGAAGTCTGTTTCAGAGTTTACTTCTAAAATAACAGCCTTGTTACCATCAATCATAACTTTGCCAAGACCTTCAGCAGCGATTCTGCCTTCCTTCTTAGCAGCCTTAGCTAGACCATTTTCTCTTAACCAGTCTACAGCTTTCTTGATATCACCGTCAGTAGCTTCTAAAGCCTTCTTACAGTCCATCATTCCAGCAGCAGTTAAATCTCTTAATTCTTTAACTAACTTCGCTGTAACTGCCATCTTATTCAGCCTCCTCAGCCTTAACTTCTGTATCTGCTACAGGAGCATCAGCCTTAGCGATATTGTTACGGTTGTCGTTTCTCTTGAATACACGTCTTTCACCATTGTAAGTGCCACGTCTTGCATTCATTTGAGCTCTCTTTTCTTCATACTTAGCTCTTCTACGTCTTTCGTATTCAGCAGCATCTTCTTCAACCTTCTTGATTACATCCTTCATTGTGATATCAGCTTCTTCTTCACCTTCAGCGATGTTTTCAATTGGTAAGTTCTTACCTTCACAAATAGCATCAGCTAATACGCTAACAAGTAACTTGATAGAACGTACAGCATCATCATTTGCAGGAATTGGGAAATCAACACTTCTTGGATCTGCATTTGTATCAATCAATGCGAATACTGGAATACCTAACTTCTTAGCTTCTGCTACAGCGTTGTGCTCTTCTAGAGGATCTACAACAAATAAAGCATCAGGAAGTTTCTTCATTTCCTTGATACCACCAAGGAAGTTTTCAAGCTTTTCTTTGTTCTTAAGCATTAAAGCTTGTTCTTTCTTTGTGTATACAGAAATTGTTCCATTTGCTTCCATTTCTTCAATATCAACTAATTTCTTGATTGATTTTTGAATTGTTCTGAAGTTTGTTAATGTTCCACCTAACCATCTTTGGTTAACATAGAAAGAACCAGAACGGATAGCTTCTTCTAAAATTGTAGCTTGTGCTTGTTTCTTTGTACCTACAAATAAGATCTTTCCACCATCTTCTGTAATCTTCTTGAATGCATTATATGCAGAATCAAGTTTTTCTTGTGTCTTGTTTAAATCAATAATATAGACACCATTCTTAGCAGTATAAATATACTGCTTCATATTTGGATTCCACTTACGTGTTTGATGACCAAAGTGAACTCCGTTTTCGAGCATTTTTCTCAATGTTACAACAGCCATTTCTTTTCTTTACCTCACTTTCCGTTGTTACCGCCACAGGTTCTAACACTATCAATACATAATATGTACACGGGATAATGAATCCCCTGTGTGAGAAGTCATCTTATGCAAAATAAAAAATGCAAAAAGATGCCGAAAAATATACTAACACGACACAATATCTTTTACAACAACAAAATGAAAGAATCTTGCATAAATATACAAGATTCTTCACTTTTCTTATAAATCAAATAACATATCTTCGTATGTTGGAAGCTTGTAGTAGCACTTTGAAGCAATTTCTTCATATGCATCTACAGAGTCTCTAACTTCTTGCATGAGAGGAACTAATTCATATCTTGTCTTGTAGCCCTTTTCATATGAATCTTTTTCATCTCCAACCAAAGCATGTGCTTTTTCGAGTTTCACGATAGATGTATCTAATGCATCAATGAGTTCAGCTAACTTCTTGCTTCTCTTAGATAAGTATGCTGGAGCTTCTTTATCTACAGCCTTAGCATAGAAATCATATTCTTTGCACATAGCTGGTAATACATCACGTTTTACCATCGCAATTAAAGTCTTCACTTCAATTTCTTTAATATTGACATATTCTTCTTCTAGAATTGTCTCATTTGCCATGAGTTCTGTCTTTGTATAAACGCCTAATCCTGTAAAGAGTTTAACAACTTCAGGATCCTTCAAAGCTTGTGTAGCCTCTATGAAACTCTTGACATTTGGTAAACCTCTACGTTCTGCTTCTTTTACCCATTCATCAGAATATCCATCACCAGAGAATAATACTTTCTTATGCTTTTTGATGATCTTCTTACAAAGATCTAATGCTGTAGAACGTACTTCTTCAACTGTCTTACAATCATCTAATTCTTCAGAAATCTTCTTCAAAGATTTCGCAACGATCGTATTTAATACTGTGTTAGCGAAAGAAGCATTCATACTAGAACCAAGCATTCTGAATTCAAACTTGTTACCAGTGAAAGCGACAGGTGAAGTTCTGTTTCTATCCGTGTTGTCATGAGGGATATAGGAAATGTTTTTGACTGGTTCAAAGACAGAATCAGATACTTCGCCTTCCTTCTTACGCTTTCCAGAATGGAGGCCATAAAGAATATCTTCAATATAGCTTCCGAGGTATATCGAAATAATTGCTGGTGGAGCTTCATTAGCACCTAAACGGAAATCGTTACCAGCGGAACTAGCCGCAAGTCTTAATAAGACTGGGTATGTATCAACTGCTTCTATAAATGCACAAATGAATGTGAGGAAGCGGATGTTGTCCATTGGTTTTTTACCTGGATCAAATAAGTTCTGACCATCATCTGTAACGATAGAATAGTTGTTATGTTTACCAGAACCATTGATTCCATCAAATGGTTTTTCATGTAATAAGCATGCAAAACCATACTTTTCTGCTGTCTTCTTTAATACATCCATGATCAATAAGTTTTGATCTACAGCGATATTTCCACCAGAGAATACTGGGGCAATTTCAAACTGTGCTGGAGCAACTTCATTATGTTCCGTTTTTGCATAAATGCCTAACTTCCATAATTCTTCGTTTACTTCCTTCATGAATGCTTTAACACGTGTAGGAATTGCACCAAAGTAATGATCATCCAATTCCTGTCCCTTTGTTGCTGGAGCACCAAATAATGTTCTTCCACAAAGTTTCAAATCAACACGTGCATCAAAATATTTTTTATCAATCAAGAAATATTCTTGTTCAAGACCAACTGAAATATCACAACTTTTAACTTTCTTATCACCTAATTTGTTGACTACTTTTGTAGCGTATTTACTTAATACTTCTAGTGATTTCAATAATGGTTCTTTACGATCCAATGCTTCACCATTGTAAGAAACAAACACTGTAGGAATACATAAAACACCTTCTT
>CAVJMM010000102.1:0-4156 GCA_963650865.1 Eubacterium sp. AM49-13BH
AACGCTAAAAAAAGTAACCGCTTTCACTTGAACTTCTATTTGCTTCTAGTAAAATGTAATTAGTAATTATATTTGAATTTCTAGATTGGAGATAAGTATCATGAAGAGCAGAGAAAGTGTTTTTGTAGTACAAAAATTAAATACGGAAAAAGTTCTTTTTGGTGGGGATTCAAATAGTACAAATATGGTTTTTAAGATGGATATTTGATGTGTCCATCTTTTTTATAACAATTCTGATAAATCTAATAGGAGGTAATCATTATGGATCAGGTAAATCAGGAATTCTTTGATGCAGCGGCAGCTGGAGATTTTGGGAAGGTATGTGCACAAGTATCAAAGGGAGCAAATGTTAATGTTTCTAATGGAGATGGACGCACAGCATTAATGCGAAGTGCAAAAAGAGGATATGAAGATATCGTTCGTTTCTTATTAGATAATGGGGCAGACACAAGAGCACGTGACAAAAATAATAAAACGGCTTTAATGGGTGCAGCAAAAAAAGGACATACAGAAATTTGCAGAATGATCGTTCATGCTGGCGGAGATGTCAATTCTCATGATAATAAAGGACGTACAGCATTAATGAGAGCTGCATTGTTAGGACAAACACAAACAGTTGAATATTTGATTTCAAAAGGTGCAGATGTTAACGCTACAGATGAACAAGGACGTACAGCATTGATGGAAGCTGTGAATGCATATAAAACAGAAGTGATTGAAGTTTTGATTCAAAATGGTGCGAATGTTAATGCTGCAGATAATAAAGGTTGCACAGCACTCATGAGAGCTGCATATATTGGTATTCCAAGTTTAGTTAATGTTTTATTAGACAATGGAGCTGATAAAACTAAGAAAGACTATGAAGGAAATATGGCAATCCATTATGTACGTAAAGAATGTCTTGATGATTTGAAAGAGACTTTGAAATAAGAGGTAATATTATGCGAGATTATTTAGCGAATGAGGTTAGAAATGTTACCGTATTAGGACATTCTGGTTGTGGAAAAAGTACGCTTGTGGAAGCATGCCTTTTTGAAACCAAAGCAATTGATAAAATTGGAAAGAATAATGATGGCACATCAGCATTAAATTTTGATGCAGAAGAAGGGAAAAGAGGATTATCTGTTTATGCGCATCTTGCGCCAATTGAATGGAAAGATAAGAAGATCAACTTTATTGATACACCAGGTTATATGGATTATGAAGGTGAAGAAGATACCGGATTAACAATGGGTGATAACGCTTTGATTGTTGTGAGTGCGAAGGATGGTGTGCAATCTGGTACAGAAAGAGCTTGGAAAAAGGCTGTTAAGAAGAAAAAAATTCCTACAATTTTATTTGTCAATAAATTGGATGATGAAAATGCAGATTTCTCACAAGTCGTAGATGATTTAAGAGAAAAATTTGGAAAATCAGTTTTCTTATTTGAATTACCAATTATTGAAGATAGAAAAGTGATTGGTTCAGTTAACATTCTCAGAAATAAAGCTTGGTATTATGATGATCCAAAACAAGCAAAAGATGTTCCTGAAGTTATTCAAACAAAAGTACAAGAATATTATGATGAAATTGCAGAAGCAATCGCAATGACAGATGATTCTTTGATGGATAAATTTTTCTCTGGAGAAAAATTTGATGAACATGAAATCGCAAAAGGATTAAGAATTGGCATCCGTTCTGGTGATATTCATCCTGTATATTGTGGTTCTGCAACAAATCAAACTGGAATTGAAAGGTTAATGGATTTGATTACAGAATTCTTCCCATCATATGCAGAAAAAGGAAGAGTACAAGCATTGAATGATAAAGATCAAACCATTGATATGGAAACAAATGAAGATGAAGCATTATCTGCATTCGTTTTTAAGACAATTGTAGATCCATTTGTTGGAAAGATATCTTATCTAAAAGTGATGTCTGGAGTATTAAATAGTGATTCTCAAGTATACAACTCTAAAAAAGATACATTGGAAAAAGTAAACCAAATTTATGTAATTAATGGAAAATATCAAATTGGTGTTGGTAAATTGTTTACAGGTGATATTGGTGCAGTAGTAAAACTATCTGTAACAGAAACAAATGATACTTTGTGTACAAGAAGTAGAGTTGTTCATTATCCAAATATGGAATATCCACAACCAATGTTAGGTTATGCAATCAAACCAAAAACAAAAGCTGACGAAGATAAGATGTCTGTTGCATTAAAGAATATGATGCAAGAAGATAAAACAATCAAGTTTGTGAATAATGATGAAACACATGAACAAGTTTTATATGGCATTGGTGATCAGCATATTGATTTGATTCTTTCCAAATTAAAGAGTAAATACAAAGTAGAAGTTACAACTGCAGAACCAACTGTTCAATATAGAGAAACGATTCGTGGTAAGGCTGAAGCACAAGGAAAATATAAGAAACAAAATGGCGGTGCAGGTCAATATGGAGATGTTTGGGTTAGATTTGAACCGAGTGATGATCCAGATGGAGAAATGGTATTTGATGAAGAAGTATTTGGTGGAGCAGTACCAAAACAATTCTTTCCTCCAACAGAAGCTGGATTACGTGATTGTATGAATCATGGAGTACTTGCAGGGTATAAGGTAGTTGGTGTGAAAGCTACTTTATATGATGGTTCTTATCATCCAGTAGATTCCAAAGAAAATGCATTTAAAGAAGCGGCAAGATTAGCTTATAATGCAGCAATGCCAAACGCAAAACCAACTTTATTAGAGCCAATTGGAAAAGTAACGATTACTGCTCCAGAAGAATATACAGGTGCTTTGATGGGAGATATTACAAAGCGTCGTGGAATCATCATTGATATGACAACAAATGAAGATGGTGAACAAGTAATTCAAGCAGAAGTTCCAATGGCTGAAATGTTGAGCTATCCAAATGAACTACGTGCAATGACACAAGGCAGAGGTTCTTATGTATCAAGCTTTGATCGCTACCAAGCTGCTCCAAAAGAAGTTGCAGATAAAGTGATTGAAAAAGCTAAAAATAAAACAGAATAACCAGCAATGAAAAAAGGCACTCCAATTAGAAGTGCCTTTATATATGGTGCCCGCGGCCGGACTCGAACCGGCACGGTGTCGCCACCGGGGGATTTTGAGTCCCCTACGTCTACCAATTCCATCACGCGGGCATTGAAAATGCTTATTTATAATACATGAAATTTGTTCATATTGCAATGTGAAAATTTCTTTTCTACAATACTTCTATTGGAGAATGGATATATGACACCTGAAATATTTTTAGAAATCTTACATCAAGCAAATAAATTAAAGATCAACACAAGACATAATTGGACAGTCGGAGAAAGAAAAGAATCCGTTGCAGATCATTCTTGGAGAATTGCATTAATGGCAATGTTATTATCACAAGAAGAAGAGTTTCAAGATGTAGATATGAATAAAGTAATCAGGATGTGTTTGATTCATGATTTAGGAGAATCATTTACAGGTGATATTCCTACATTTGAAAAAAATCAAAAGGATGAAAAGAAAGAAGATGCATTATTTTTAGAATGGGTTAATTCTTTTCCAGATGCACAAAAGAAAGAATGGATAGGTTTATTGGATGAAATGATTGCATTAGAAACAAAAGAAGCTAAAACATATAAATCTTTAGATAAATTAGAAGCATTGATTGCACATGATGAAGCAGATATCAAAACATGGCTTCCTTTAGAATATGATCTACAAATGACATATGGAAAAGATATTGTTCAATTCTCACCATATTTAACAAAACTGCGACAATCAATTGATGAAATGACACTAGAAAAAATTAAAAATGAAAAATAATAATCAAAAACAAAGTGGTTTAATGACTGTTGGAAATATTTATGAGAAAATAGCTTTTTTTGCGATTCCGCTTTAATTAGGGAATTTTTTTTCAATTAATGTATAACACCATTGATTCTATTGTTTTTGGAAATTATGTAGGAAAAACTGCACTTGCGGCAGTTGGAGCTAGTACTCCAATTATTAATTTATTGATTGCTTTTTTAACATATTTTAGGCAAGAAATCCCCCACTTCTAAAGGATGAAAGTGGTGGGATGAATTGCCTAATATTATTTGTTTCATTTGCTTGATCATTGTAAAATATATGTATCAAATGTATAAGAATTTTGATACGAATAGTCATTC
>CAVJMM010000103.1:0-4119 GCA_963650865.1 Eubacterium sp. AM49-13BH
CTCCTTTTGAATATTATATCACAGAATACAACGCCGTACAACATCCATACAACAATTTTTTTAAGAAATTTGACACAAAAAAAGCGGCCATTATGCCACTTTTGGAAGTTTTCGGTGTTTTGAAGTGTTAAAGTACCGAAAATATCAGTGAAATGATGAAAGAAAACATTTGAATTCAAAATATTGAAAAGGTATAATGAGTTCTGTTAAAACGTTACGAGAAAAGAATATGGCTGATATTAGCATTTCTAAGAGAGGAATCAAATAGGTGAAATGATTCTGTGATGTGTTCAGTGAGTTCGCTTTTCCATGTGAAGCCAATCACTTCCGTATACTCACGTTACGAGCAAATCAAGGTGCGTATTTTAAAGATACGAATCAGGATGGTACCGCGTTAACAACGTTCCTGTTTTTTCAGGAACGTTTTATTTATGTAAAGGGGGATTATTTATGAGTGACAAAATCTTAGAAGTACAAAGTGCTGCTTTAGTTGCAATTGAACAAGCATCTGATCTAGCTGCACTACAAGAAGTAAAAAACACATATTTGTCTAAAAAAGGACAAATTACAGGTTTGATGAAAGAAATGAAGAATCTTTCACCTGAAGAAAAACCAGCTTTTGGACAAAAGGTCAATGTTTGTAAACAAGTTGTTACAGAAGCATTAGAAAAGAAACAACAAGATCTAGAAGTTGCCGCAACTGCCGCAAAGCTAGAAAAAGAAAGAATTGATATTACTTTACCTGGAGATACGTTTCGAATTGGAACAAGTCATCCTTTGATGTTGATCCAAAAAGAAATTGAAGATCTATTCTTAGGTATGGGATATAAGATTGCGGAAGGTCCAGAAGTTGAACAAGATTACTACAACTTCGAACTTGCAAATATTCCACAAGATCATCCTGCACGTGATATGCAAGATACGTTCTACATTGATCCAAATACATTGTTAAGAACGCATACAACTGCGATGCAAATGAGAGAATTAGAAAAAGCACATGGTCAAACACCAATCAAGTTGATTTGTCCTGGTAAGGTTTATCGTAGAGACGATGATGATGCTACACATTCTCATCAATTTATGCAGTGTGAAGGATTGGTTGTTGGAGAACATGTAACGCTAGCAGATTTGAAGGGTACATTAGAATTTTTAGCGAATAAGATGTTTGGTCAAGGTAGACAAATTCGTTTTAGACCTTCTTATTTCCCATTTACAGAACCATCTGTTGAAGTGGATGTATCTTGTCCATTCTGCAATGGAAAAGGATGCAATGTTTGTAAAGGTAGTGGATGGATTGAAATCTTAGGTGCTGGTATGGTACATCCTCATGTATTAGAAATGAATGGTTTTGATCCTGATAAATGTAGTGGATTTGCGTTTGGCGTAGGATTAGAACGTGTTGCGATGTTGAAGTATGGTATCAATGATATTCGTAACTTCTATATCAATGATGCAAGATTCTTAAAGATGTTTGATCGTTTTGATTAATGAAGGGGGAAACAAGAGATGAAATTAAGTTATAAATGGTTAAGTGAATATGTTGATTTGTCAGATGTAACTCCTGAAGAATTGGCGAATAAAATGACAACTGCAGGACTTGAAGTAGAAGGTATTGACGCTATGGCGAGCGCAGAAGGTCTTGTGATTGGTGAAGTTGTAGAGTGTGAAGATGTAGAAGGTACACATTTACATAAAACACAAACTTGTGTTGGTGATAAAACATATCAAATTATTTGTGGTGCACCAAACTGTAGAAAAGGTTTGAAAGTTATCGTTGCGCTTCCTGGTGCGAAGTTACCTGGTGGAACAATTGAGGCAAAACCACTTCATGGATTAGAATCCAATGGAATGTTATGTGCTTTATTTGAACTTGGCGTAGATAAAAAATCTTTAAGACAAGATCAAATTGATGGCATTGAAGAATTGCCAATGGATGCACCAGTTGGAGAAACAGATGTATTAGGTTATTTAGGCTTAGATGATACAATCTTAGATGTATCTTTGACACCAAATCGAGCAGATTGTTCTGCAATGTGGAACATGGCAAAAGAAGTTGGCGCTATTTTACACAAAGAAGTAAAATGGCCAGATTTTGCTGGTAAGAGTGATTGTGGTGAAGAAGGCGATTTTAAGGTATATACAAACACTGAAAAATGTGGTTGTTATATCGGAAAAGTTGTAAATCACGTAGAAGTTGGACCATCTCCTAAGTGGATGCAACAATATTTGAACGCTGCAGGAATGAATTCAATTAACAATGTTGTTGATATTTCTAACTTTGTTATGTTAGAAACAGGACAACCTTTACACTATTACAATTTAAAGAAGTTATCACATCGTGAAATTACTGTTGTAGATGATAGAGAATTGAAGATGACAGCGTTAGATGGTGCTGAATTTGAGATTCAAAAGGGTGATATTTTGATTACAACAAATGGTTCAGCAACAGGTATTGCTGGTATCATGGGTGGTGAAGAAAGTATGATTGATGAAGATACGGATAGCATTTTCATTGAAGCTGCGCAATTTGATCACGCTAGTATTCGTAGAACATCTATTCGTTTGAATTTGATTACAGAGGCTGCACAAAGATTTACAAAGGGTGTAGAAGAACCTGCAATGATCAAGGCGATGGATCGTTCTGTAGAATTATTAAGTAAATACGCAAATGCCTCTGGTTTTGAAAAAACAGTGCAAGCTGGTCAAATGAAATATCAACCACAAACAGTTGTTGAAACATTAACACATTGTAATGGATTACTAGGAACAGACTTCAAGATGGATGAAGTTGTGGATACATTAAAATGGTTGGATTTCAAACCAGAAGTCAATGGAGATGAAATTACATGTCATATACCAAGTTATCGTATTGATATTTCTGGTACTGCAGATATTGATGAAGAAGTTATTCGTTTATTAGGTTTTGATTCTTTACCAAGTACTTTACCTGATGTATCTGCTACGGTAGGACAAAGAAGCGATGTGCAACTAACACGTACAATGACACGTGAAGCAATGATGGCAGAAGGATTGAATGAAATTGTTACTTATACATTAGTCAATGAAGATTACGCAAAGCATGGATTCAATGCATTAGAAAATCCTGTTGAACTCGCAATGCCAATGAGTGAAGCACGTAAGTATACAAGAACTAACTTAATCAATTCTGTGATGGAAGTTGTTCAATATAACCAAGCACATTCAAATGTGAATGATGCTTTCTATGAAATTTCTAAAGTATACGCAAAAGATGTTGAACAAGAAAGACTCGCTATCGTATTAGATGGAAATTTAATCGAAGATAAACTTAGACATGTACAAGTAAAAGGTGATTTCTACGCGATGAAAGGAATTATCTTGAATTGGTTACAAAGATTAGGTTTTGTTGGCTCTCGTATCAAAATTGAAGAAAACAAGATGGATACAGAACATTTCCATCCTTATAGAAGTGCTATGATTTCTTTAGGAAATAAGAAACTTGGTGTATTTGGTGAATTACATCCAGTTTACGCAAAGAAGTTTGATTTGAAGAATGTAACATATGCGGAATTGACATTAGATCCAATCTTTGAGGCAAAAGCAGGAAGAATTAAGTTCACAGAACTTCCTAAATTCCCTGCAGTTACAAGAGATCTTGCCTTGGTCGTAGATAAAACGGTATCTGCTGCTGATTTAACTAAAGCCATCACAACTGCAGGTGTGAAAGATATTTTATCCAATGTAGAAGTATTTGATGTATATGAAGGTGAACATGTTGCAGAAGGTAAGAAGTCTGTTGCGTTGAAATTAACATATCAAGCAGATCATACGTTGAAAGATGAAGAAATCACAACAGCACATGATAAGATCTTAGAAAATTTATCTAAGAGAGTACATGCAGAATTAAGAGCGTAATGGAAGAAGAGGTAACACTCTTCTTTTTTGTATGCGATAATTGTTGTAGGTGATACATATGAAAATTACAATGAATTCTAAAATAAAAGATGTCTATCAAACACCTGTTGGACATGCCATTTTAACATATTTTAGGCAAGAAATCCCCCACTTCTAAAGAATGAAAGTGGTGGGATGAATTGCCTAATATTATTTGTTTCATTTGCTTGATCATTGTAAAATATA
>CAVJMM010000104.1:0-4096 GCA_963650865.1 Eubacterium sp. AM49-13BH
GAACGCTGCAATCAACATTCTAAACGTAGGCTTAGCACAACTAGCCTAGATATATAAAACTTGTAGGGTGGGGCACACCCAAACAAGTAAAACTACGCTTGTGGAGAGTGTGCAAGACTAAAACCTATAGCTTTTTGATAAATCCGTATAAGGTGACGCTGTACTCGTTGAAGCAAGAATCCCACTACTTTAGTGGTGGGAGTGTCAAACGGTAAAATGATAGGAAAGATGGAGATAAAAATATGCGAATTGGACAAAGTACAGATATTCATCAACTAGCAGAAGGAAGAAAGCTAGTGATTGGTGGTGTAGAAATTCCACATACAAAAGGCCTAGTTGGCCATTCAGACGCAGATGCTTTAACGCATGCGGTGGCTGAAGCTATTTTGGGTGCACTTGCTTTAGGAGATTTAGGGAAGTGGTTTCCAGATACGGATGAAAAGTGGAAAGGTGTAGATTCACAAATTATTTTAAAAGAAGTTGCAAGAATGATGGATGAAAAAGGATACCGTATTGGAAATGTGGATTCTTTGATTATGATTGAAAAACCAAAGATGGCACCGCACATCCAACAAATGCGTGAAAATTTTGCGAAGGCATTACATTGTTCTATAGACCAAGTAAGTGTTAAGGCAACACGTGGTGAAAAGATGGGCTTTGTTGGAAGAGAAGAAGGCGTACAAGCTTTTGCGGTTGTTTTGTTAGAGGATAAGTAATATGTTTGTCAAAACATCAGAGGAAAAGGTATTAAGGGATCCTGTACATGGATATATTCATGTTGACTTACAAGTTGTGTGGGATGTGATTAATTCTGCGTGGTTTCAAAGATTGCGTAGAATTCGTCAATTAGGTGGAGCATATGTTGTTTATCATTGTGCAGAACATTCTCGTTTTGGACATTCTTTAGGGGTATATGAACTTGTTAGAAGAATGGTTTCTGAAGTAAATGATATTTCAAAAGCATTAAATGAAAAAGAAAAAGTAACTGCCATGCTTGCAGGTTTGTTGCATGATATTGGACATGGTCCATATTCGCATGCGTTTGAAGGTGTAACAAAAACAAGCCATGAAGATTTTACTTGTAGAATCATTGAAGAAAATACAGAAATCACAAAAATACTAGAAAATTGTTGTAAAGGTTTAAGTAAAGATGTTGCGGATGTGATTCGACATGAAAGTGTGAATCCATTATTGACACAATTGATTTCATCACAATTAGATGCAGATCGTTTTGATTATTTATTAAGAGATGCATATTTTACGGGAACTAAATATGGTGAGTATGATTTAGAGAGAATCTTAAGAACATTACGTGTTCATGATGGCAATCAATTGGTTGTGAAGGAAAGTGGTGTATACGCAGTAGAAAACTATATCATGGCTCGCTATCACATGTATTGGCAAGTATATTATCATCCGGTAGCTAGAAGTTATGAGACGGTATTACATCTTTTATTTAAACGTTTAAAAGATCTAGGAATGGAAAATGTAGATGAGCATGTGATTCCATTGTTTTATCCAATCATTACAGGTCGAAAGATTTCGTTACAGGATTATTTTGAATTGGATGAAAGCACATGTGGATATGGCTTCCAACAACTCACAAGACATGCTGATCCGATTATTGCGGATCTAGCACAGAGAATTCGTGATCGTCATTTGTTTGAATATCAAGATTCACAAGATAAAGAAAATCGCAAAATCAAAAAAATGTTGAAGGAAGAAGGTTACGACACACATTATTATTGGGCGAAAGATGAAGTGGCACAATCACCTTATGTTCCTTATTCTGGTGCAGGTACTGGTAGTATTTGGGTGAGGATGAAAGATGGTTCTACCAAAGAATTATCTAATGCTTCAAATATTGTATATTCTTTGATTCATGGACCTGAAAAAGATGATAATAAAGTGTTTTTTCCAATGGTAATAAAATGAAAGTAAAAGTGAAATTAATACAATATAACTTATTAGACAATGAAGAAAAGATCATTGCGGATGGGAATGCAATTCTAGAAAAGAATATTTTAAAATATAAAGAAAATGATTCTTCAGCGTTTCATTTTGTTGAATTTCAAGAAGAACTCGTGAAGTTAGAAAGAAAATGTGATATTAGTTCAGTGACTGTTTTGAACAATGGAAAGTGGGGACATACAACAGTCATGAGCCCATATGGAGATATGGAAATGAAAACAAAAACATATTCCATTTTGAAAAAAGATTGTGAATGGGTCGTAGAGTATAGTGTTTACTCACAAAATGAAGAAGTTGTCCATCAAAAATTAGTTTGGAATATACAATATCTATCTTAATGATGCTTGACTTTATGTCTTGCACAATGTAACATACTTGCGCATTAAAGAAACACATTGAATCTCATGGTTTGATGTGCAAGGGAGATATAGTAAATGAGTGTTTCACAAAGTATGACAGATGTAGCGTTTCAATGCTTATCTAAAAGAAAAAAAGAAATTGATTTCTTAAAACTTTGGGCAGATGTTAGTAAACAAATGAATATTCCTGAAGAAAAGTTAAGAAAAAAGAAAAGCCAGTTTTATTCAGAATTGATGTTAGATTCTAGATTTGCTTCATTAGAAGGAAATAAATGGGATCTCAGAAATAGAAGAAAGTTTGACGAAGTTCATATCGATACAAGTGAGATTGCGATGGATGATGAAGAAATCGAAGATACACTAGATAAGAGCGGTTTGGATTTGCCAACTGGTGATGACGCATTTGACAACTAAATGAGGGGGAGGGCTAAATTTGCCTTCCTTTTTTTGAAAAAGGTGAGAGTTATGGATGAAGAAAAGAAAGATCAAGAAGAACATACAGAAGAACTTCCAATGTTAGATGATGTTGTATGGCATAGAGAAGAGGAAGAAGATTCTTTGGATCAGCCAATTGAACAAGAAGTGCATATGACACCTATTACTGCTGATGAGCCATTAGAAGAAGAAAAACAAATTGAAGAACAAAGTGTTCCTGAAAAGATAAACACAAAGAAGCCAAACAAAAAGATATGGATCATTTTATGTGCTGTTTTAGTTTTGATTGTGTTGGTTTTAACAGGTATATATTTTTGGAATCAATATCAAAAAGATCAAGCAAAAAAACAAGCTGCTTATCAAAAAGTATATGAACAATTAAAAGTGACGTTTAAAGAAGATGAAAAAGATGATGATGGAAATCTAGTAGATTACACAATCTATGAATATGGAGAGCAGGCAAGAGATCCTGTAGATATCATAGATACATATTATGGGGAAGTTACATGTTCACCAGAGAAAATCGATACATCAAAAGTTGGAACAGTACAATTGACGTATACTGCTACAATGCAAGATAGCTATGGAGAAAACGTTACAAGAGATTTTACGTTAGATGTTACGATTCATGATACACAATCTCCAGTGATTGAATTAAATGAAAGTGCGATTACAATAACTGAAGGGAATGCATTTGATGTGGCAAGTAATATCAAAAGTGTTACAGATGTGGTTGATGGGAATTTAGATTATGTTGAAACAGAACCGGAAAAAGAAAATAAAAATGCACCATTTTATGGAAAAGGTTGGTATACCTACACAAGTGATGTAGATACAGAAACCCCTGGGAAATATACAGTTCGTATCAAAGCAACGGATATCAATGGAAATTCTACAGACCTTGCTTATCAAGTGACTGTGAAGAAAAAAGATCCAACATCTTTCATGACAATTTCGACAACGACATGCACAAAGGTGTTAGAACAATTATCTTCAGAAGATAGTAATTCTAGTGAAATTGGAAAATGGGAAAATCTAAATGGTTATTTAGGAACGGTTTTATATCAATCAGAACAATATACTTCACAAGATGAAATGATGAAAGCGGGTAAAACATATCTTTCAGATCATTTTGATGATTTGACAAAAAACAAAGATGCAAAACAAATATCAGTGATTGGAAGTATTACGATTGATGCAAAAGAAGCAACCGTTTATTACATGGAAGCATTAGATGATGATGGAAATATCATGTATTATTTCTATGCAATCGTTTAAAAATTGTAAGAAAGTGATTTGAATCACAAGTTATTGCTTGTCAGAAGAGTTAT
>CAVJMM010000105.1:0-3726 GCA_963650865.1 Eubacterium sp. AM49-13BH
ATATATTGTTGAATGATATCAACTGTTGCACCACCTGTACTAATCAAACAAAAGCTTTGTGACCAAAACATTTCTTTCCATAGAGATTATCATATTTGGTTGAACTTTGAATAGTATATGATAAGAAGGTGCAATGTATAAAAATATTTCTTTCAGCCTTTCAGATATCTCATCATCAATGACTCTTTTTCTGTATTTGATGCACATAATCAAGTGATAATGTAGCATGTATACTGAATGACTATTCGTATCAAAACTCTTATACATTTGATACCTATATTTTACAATGATCAAGCAAATGAAACAAATAATATTAGGCAATTCATCCCACCACTTTCATCCTTTAGAAGTGGGGGATTTCTTGCCTAGAAAATGTTAAAAATCACATTTATACTTTCCCATATTTTTGTACATTTCTTCTAAAAGAATTTCTAAAAAACATTCCTGATAACCCAAAAAAAAGAAGCATAGTCATTCAATGCTTCTTACTCTGCTACTTCTAAAAGAAGTTTTTGGATTTTTGCGTTTGCATCAATATAATAATCCATTTCTTCTTTCGACATTTCTTTTTCACCAACTGCTTTCCATTTTTCATTCATTTCATTTAATTGTTTTAATAATTCTGTATATTCTGTTAATGCTGAGATATCACTAGAATCATATGTTTCCATAAATTCAGTGTATTTTTCATAAAATTCAACATAAGAATCTATTGCTGCTTTATAGTCAGCATCTACTTCACTTGTTGCAAGTGGAGTTGCAGTTTGTACGACTCCTTCTTCTTTTGATGATTGTGAACTGTTCGTTGGTGCTGAACAACCTACCAACATAAATGATGTTAATAAAATGATATATTGTTTTTTCATTGCCTTTTCCTATCTTTCTCTATTTCTATTTTAGATAGAGGAAAGAAAGAATTGGTGTTCTCTTAGGACAATGGAAGAAAAGTTTCGCATATTCCTTGAATGATTGCAGCAACGATCAATACCAACATGCATGCAAATATATAACCAATGATTCTTTTGATTCTATTTTTATCTTTGATCCATGGAAATTGATTGTACATTCCAGACCAACTTGTAAAAATATCCACCCAAGAAAAGAAAATGAAAGCTAAATCTAGACGATAAATCCACGTAAACAATGGATTTGTGACTACTTGATCTTTTACTGTTACTTCACCTGTAAAACAAATATACAAAATACAGAAATAACCTATAAAAGCTATTAACATATGCCATAGCTTTCCTGTTCGAAATCCAGGAATATTAATTTTAGGTTTTCTTTTTGCGTTGAAATGATGAAATGCTTCATTTAATTCTTCGATACTTTGATATCTTTCGGATGGTTTGAGTTGTGTACAAACATCTGCAACTTCTAACAGATGTAAATCATCTGGAAACATCGTTCGTATCAGTATTCCCAAAGCATAAATATCTGTTCTTGTATCACTTGCACCAAAGCCATATTGTTCTGGTGCTGCAACACCTTCTGTGCCTAACAAAACCGTATCTCTTGGTTGATTCTTTTGATAGATCTTAGCAGCATCATAATCAATGATTTTCACAATACCTTCTTGATCAATCATGATATTCGTCGTTTTGATATCTCGGTGAATAATTGGAGGTTGTGCATGATGCAAGAAAGAAATTCCATCTAAAATTTGTTGTAGGATATCTTTTCTTTCTTTCAAAGAAATATCATGTTTCAAGATTTGATCCAATGTGATTCCTTCGATATATGATTCAATCACTTCTAACTTTCCATCTTTTTCTTCATAGGAAAGAATGGTAGGAATGTGTTGATTTGAATGATCTTTCAACCACGCAAAAACAGAAAGATGATAATTCTCTATTACTTTCAGATAAAAGAGATTTCCTTCTTCATCTTTTATGATTTTCTTATATTCATCTACGATTCCAACCGTTTTAAATTCCTGTTCATTCATGTACAATTATTTTACATGAAAACACGGAAAACAAAAGATTTAGAAAAAGTATTCAATCATATTCACGATGAAGATACTTTAAATGATTATTTAAATGACATTCAAAATACAAGCTATCCTTCTTTTTATGAATACTACGCTTCACTAACAAAAGATTGTGATAAAAGTAAACTCGTTCAAGATTCGGGGATTGAACGAAGTTATTGTTACCACATTTTAAATGGCACAAAAAAGCCAAGCAGAGATAAGATATTATGTTTATGTCTTGCCGCAAAATTCAGCACAGAACAAACTCGTCGTGCATTAGAAATCGCAAATGAAGGTATCCTATACGCAAAAAGTAGTAGAGATACACTTATTCAATATGCCATCAATCAAAAGTTAACTGTCATAGAAACAAATATTTTATTAGAAGAGCATCAAGAAAAGCCTCTTGATATTTAACTTCAAAAAATCTCTCATTCCGAGAGATTTTATTTACTCATGTTTTGATTTTCTAAGATTTGTAATTGCGACTACCATTAAAATCGCACCAACAACTGCTACTGCAATCCCTACATATAATGTCGTTCTAACAGATAATACGCTTAATAAGATACCACCAACAAAAGATGCAAATAATCCACCAATCGTTCCAGCAGCACCTATAATTGCTTGACCTTGGTTACGATCTTCACTATCAATATATTCATCTGCGAAATAAACAGAAGCAGGAATAATAATTGCATATGAGAACATTTGAAATATCATTGCGAAATAATAAATCGTCATATTTGGTGCAATCAATATTAAAATATCTTTTATTGCCCAGGCAATTGCAGAAAATATCATTAACGAATCAATCTTAAATTTCTTCAATAAAAATGCAAATCCAAACATTGGAGGTAATTCTACCATTGCTTGTATAAAAGTAGCTGTACCTTGGCTTCCTGCATCTCCACCAATATCTTCTACAATATTGATCATGTAATTATTAATCAACATATGTGTAAAGAACAACAATACCATCGCAAATACAACAATTAAAATGTTGGAATATTTCTTGAAGAAAGCAGAATATGTCATATTTTTGATATCCTTTTTCTCTTCTTTTTCTTCATGATCTTCAGGCACTTTGAGTGAAACTACAACTGCAGCACATAACACTGCCATCACAAGTAACCAAATCGGCAAAATTGATGCGTCTTTTATTTTGATTAATTGCCCAATAATCAATGCAGCAATTGCATAACAAGCAGATCCAACACCTCTTCCTAATCCATAATTGATTTTAATTCCTACTTTTTCATAAATAAAAGCAATAGAATTCAAATAAGGAATTCCAATAGTCGCAAAGGCAAACCCTAATACTACTAACACCATCATGAAGAGAGATTCTCCTGGAACCACAATCATTAAAACATAACAGATGATTGCAACAATCAATGTCAAAAGAATAAATTTCTTTTCATTCCATTGTTTCGACTTATCTACAATTGGAGCCATTGTTGTTTGACCAATTAGTGCAATAATGGATACAAGTGTCAATAAAACACCAATTAAAGAAGTATCTAGTCCTTTATACAACAAGTAATTATTTGCGAATCCTGCTGTACCACAAACTAGAAAGAAGTAGAATGCATTAATCAATGCATACTTCGCATTCAAAGTTTTACTATTCATATTTTTACCCATTAAGGCGTCCTTTCTCCCGCCTTCACAAACCAGTAATGAAATTTACTGACTATTATTGCTACTTTCCTTTATGATGTGCTTGGAGGAATAGATACACTACAGAG
>CAVJMM010000106.1:0-3474 GCA_963650865.1 Eubacterium sp. AM49-13BH
GATGAAGCAAGAAGCTCAGACCTCTAAGCGTAAGCGTAGGTCGTGAGTAGTTCACCGTCAGTGCTTGGGTATGAGCTGAAAACGGCAGTTGGAACAAGCGTGTTCATCATGATATTTACTGCTTTGACGGGGTCTATTTCTCATTTTATGATTGGCGGATTACCGGATCTTTTGATTTGGATATCTTGTATTGTGTTTACTTTGATATGGGCTAGGATTGCGGCGGTATTTGCGAATAAAGCAGAACCAAAAAAGTTAAATCAAGCGACTGGTATTGTTTTAGTTGTATTAGGAATTGTCATATTTTTGTTTCAAATATTGTCATAAAAAAGAGATGCATTGCATCTCTTTAAACATTTTTAAGAATCTTTTCTCTTTGTTTTAGACTTTTCTTTAACCAACTTCCTTGTAAGTAATAAATAACAAATAGAATACTTGTCATAACCCAAGAAATTGGATAACAAACAATTGTATCGAATAATGTGTTAGATGCATAGAATAAGATCCATCCAATTCTAAAAGCACCAATTCCTAAAGCTGTAATAATCATTGGAATGAAGGAATCACCACACGCACGAATACTCGATGCAAGGATTTCTACAAAACAGAATGTAACCCAAAATGGACATGTGAATTGTAAAACATCTAAACCGATTTGAATGACTGCTGCATCTTGTGTGAATAGATGATATAAAAGATTTCCACCAAAATAACAAATTGATGAGATGGCAACTGCACCAATTACATAAATCAATACTCCAACATGGATTCCTTTTTTGACGCGATCAATTTGACCTGCACCAAAGTTTTGCCCACAGAATGTCAATACTGCTTGCCCTAAAGCACCAGAGGCATTCCAAAACATTGCATCAATCTTTCCAAATGCAGCCCAAGCTGCAACGGTATCTGTTCCATAACTGTTGATACTCGATTGAATGCATAGATTAGCGACACTGTATAAACAAGATTGAATGCCTACTGGAAATCCAATTTCAATGATACGAATCAAAATATTCTTTTCGAAATACAGTTTACTTAGGTGAAAAGCATAACTTTCTTCTGTTTTAGCTAAAACATAAAGTGTTAATACACAAGAAACAATTTGTGATATTGTAGTCGCAATTGCGACACCGGCAACACCTAAATGAAAGATCACAACAAACGCAATATCTAAAACGATATTTGTGATACAAGAAGCAATCAAGAAATAAAGAGGCCTTTTAGAATCACCAACTGCTCTTAAAATACCTGCACCATTGTTATAGATCAAAGAAGGTATCATACCAATCATATAGATTCTCATATATAGAATTGAAAGATCAATAATATCATCTGGTACATTTAACATTTCTAAGATTTGAGGTGTAAACCAATATCCAAATACAGTTAATATCGCACCTAAAACAATGGCTAAAAACATAGAAGAATAAACACCTTTTTGAACACCTTCAATTTCTTGTTTGCCATAGTATTGCGCAATAACAACAGTTGCGCCACTAGCAAGACCAGTAACAAATCCAACAAATAAATTGATTACGGTACCAGTTGAACCACCAACAGCAGCTAACGCTTCTTTGCCAACAAAATTTCCAACGACAATTGCATCAACTGTGTTATAGAGTTGTTGGAATAACGATCCACATAAGATTGGAAAGAAAAACAATAAGATTAATTTTGCGATATTTCCATTTAACATGTCTAGTGATTTTCTCATAAAGGTACCTCCCGTGAATAAATATTTTACGCTTCTTATAGAAAAGTTAGAATAATGACTACAAAAATTTGTTATAATTTTTCTGCACGTTTTGTAAAAATGTAAATATAAAATGAGGGATATAAAATGATTACAAATATTGATCATATGATTCTTTTGTGGATAGAGAATCATTTGCGTTATGATTTTTTAACGCCTTTTTGGAAAGTGATTACGTTATTTAGTGAAGGTGGTTACTTTTGGATAGCTTTATGTTTGTTTTTTTTGATTTTTAAGAAGACAAGAAAAGTGGGAATTGTGATGGCAATCGCAATCATTGTGAATGCGTTGGCTGTCAATGTGTGCATCAAAAATGTTGTTGCACGTACAAGACCGTATGATGCATTTGAAGATATTATTCGTTTGATTGGGATTCAGAGTGATTATTCGTTTCCTTCTGGGCATACTTCTGTAGCTTTTTCGAGTGTGATGGCAATGCAGTTGGTATTTGAAAAAAAGAAACAAAAAAGATTAGTGATTTATGCTTGGATCTTAGCTTGTTGTATTGGCTTTTCTAGATTGTATCTAGGGGTGCATTATCCAAGCGATGTACTATGTGGAGCTTTGATTGGAATGATGAGTGCGTTGATTGCGAAATTCATCGTAAAGAAATGGATCATAAAGGATGAAATAGAATGCAGTTTGTAACGATATTAGAAATGATAGGGAGTGCGGCATTTGCGGTGAGTGGTGTCGTTGTTGCGAAAAAGAAAAAGATGGATATTTTTGGTGCAATCATATTAGGTTGTATCACTGCTGTTGGTGGTGGTTTGATTCGTGATTTGATTTTAGGCATTCATCCACCAATGATGTTTTTGAATCCGGCATATGTATTATGTGCATTTATTTTTTCTGTGATTACGTTTGTTGTGGAATATAAAGAAATTGGACAAATTGAAAAACACCGAAACGTATCCGATTTGATTTTGAATATTACAGATACGATTGGTCTAGCAATCTTTGCGATTATGGGATCACTCACAGCGATTGAAAATGGATATGCAGATAATACATTTTTATGTATTTTTGTAGGAACTTTGACTGGAATTGGTGGAGGCATTTTCCGAGATATCCTTGCAGGAGAAATGCCGTTAATCATGAAAGAAAAAGTATATGGTGTTGCGGCGATCATTGGAAGTTTGATCTTTGTTTATTTATATATTGGACTAGGTGAAGTGAATGCCATGATCATTAGTTTTTTTGTGACGGTATTGATTCGCTATTGTGCGATTCATTATCGTTGGAACTTACCACGTTTAAAATAAAGGAAATTAAATGAAGATAAATTTTGCGGAAGAAATTCAAAAACAAACCGATATGCACTTGAAAGAGAAATTACAACTCGTTTACCAACTTTCTCTTCCAGGAATATTGGCACAAATCAGTGAAATAATCATGCAGTATATTGATGCAGCAATGGTAGGCGTTTTAGGCGCGAGTGCAAGTGCATCAATTGGGCTTGTATCTTCTACAACTTGGCTGTTTGGTGGTGTTGTGATGGCTTGTGCGGCAGGTTTTTCTGTGCAAGTTGCGCACGCAATCGGAGCAAGAAATACATCCTTGGCCAAAACGATTTTTAAACAATCGATTTTTGTGAGTTTATTATTATCTGTTTTAACATATTTTAGGCAAGAAATCCCCCACTTCTAAAGGATGAAAGTGGTGTGATGAATTGCCTAATATTATTTGTTTCATTTGCTAGATCATTGTAAAATATAGGT
>CAVJMM010000107.1:0-3459 GCA_963650865.1 Eubacterium sp. AM49-13BH
TAACATACAAGCCTCCAACACAGTTATACCGTATAACTACATTATATACCATTATTTCAAAAAGAAAAAGTCAAAATTCATCGTTATTTACAACAAATTTCAACTTTTCCAGACTTTTCATTTTTTTAGTTATACATTTTCTACAAAGTTCAGGGTAATTACTCATATTTTTCTATGACAACTTTACATCTCTTCTTACAAAATGTGATTCCATACAACAAAATATTTCTTCTGCCTTCATTCAACAAATAATCATAATATCTTTTCTCTTTGATTTGTTGTATAGCTGTTGCACACATATCATTTACCTCTTTAAATTCTTTTGCGTATTTTAGTTCTAATACAATTCCATAATCTAAATTACCAGTTTCTACTATGATATCTGCAAATCCTTCTCCTGCTTCCACATTAGATTTTACAAGCCAGTCTGCATTTCCACTCAAAATACCAACCAATAAATTATGATATGAATTTTCTCGTTCTTTTTCATTTCCTTTCGCATCATACAAACTAATAGAATTACTCAATACTTGATTCAGATATCGTTCGATTTCTTCCGTATTTGCGCATTCTAAATCCTTCCAGAAGTTTTGTAATGCATCTACATTAGAAAATATCTTATTTTGGAACCATTCTTGTATTTGTAGTTGAAATACTTCTTTCACTTCTTTATTTGGAATAACTAATTGATATTTACCTTCTGCACTCACTCCAACATATGTCAAATAACCTGTTGTAAACAAAACACTCCATAAATTATCAATACTATTATCTATTTCATCATATGTAAGATCTAAACGAATTTGCTTTTCAATTAACTTTCCTGCAATTAATTGTTCGATTTCGTATCTCGTTGTACGATTTGCCTTATCTACAAATCTTTTCACCAAATCATTTCCACTTGAATTAATCCAATATGGTTCAGCAACAGCATTGCAATCTTCATTGACTTTATCCACATGATTAATCACATCCCATGGGCAATATACATCAACGTTTCCAAAATGGTATCCATCATACCATTCTTTTGTTTCTTGATATCTATCTTCTATTCCAAAATAAGATAGAATATCTTTTACTTCTTGATCAGTAAACCCAAAAGTTTCATCAAATCTTGTGTCAGTGATAGATAATACTTTGAAATTATTTAAGCCAGTAAAAATACTCTCTTTCGATATTCTTAAACATCCTGTCAATACCGCAAATTTTATATAATCATTTGTTTTCAATACCTTTCCAAAAAGGAATCGAATCAATGACGTCATTTCTTTATAGTATCCATTTTGGAACGCTTTATCTAAAGGTACATCATATTCATCAATAAGTACAACCACTTTTTTGTTGTAATGCTTATACAATAATTCTGATAATGTTTTTAATGAACCGTACAATGTATCATCATCCATTTCAAACTTTCCACTTGTAGATTTAATCAATGCAGAATAAGCTTCTTTATCCGATCTGTCTAATTGATTACTTTCAAGTAAACACTTAAAACGGCTTGCCTCCTTCGCAATCAATTCAATGATTTGATATTTTGCAGTTTTAAAGTCAAAGCCATCTACATCTTTCAATGTCAAGAAGATAACAGGATACTTACCTAGATGATCTTCACAAATTTGTTGATTTCTAGAAATATATAAATCATCAAATAATGTTCTATTTGTACCAATCTCAAAGAAGTATTTCAACGTACTCAAATTAAGAGTTTTTCCAAAACGTCGTGGGCGCGTGAAAAGATAAGCTTTCGATTTATTTTGAAGTACTTGTTCAATAAGTTTTGTTTTATCTACATAGTAATAATCATTAGTACGTATTTCCTCAAAATTTTCGATACCCACTGGTAACCTTAATTTCTTTTTCATTAGAAATGCTCCTTTCTATCAATCGTCCCCTTCATCTTAACAAACACAAAAACTGTGCTCATCATAGAACACAGTTTTCTTTCAATCATTTCAATGCGAACCAACCAGTTCCTTCATCTTTCCATCCTAATCCAACTAACCAATTATGTTCATCTAAACTAATTGTATAGTTATGATTGTTCGCAAATGCATTTGGATTATATTCTCTTTTGACTGGTATACTTTCAGAACTACTTGAATCTGCAGAATACCATCCAATACCTTCATCCTTCCAACCTAGTCGAACAAGATTATTCTTTTCATCAATACTTAATGTATAGTGATGTTCTCCACCTACTGGATTGTATAATCGATAAACTGGAAAGTCACTTATTTTTGGTGCATTCCAACCAATTCCTTCATATGTCCAACCTAAGCTAGCTAAATGATCTCTTTCATCTGTATTGGATGTATAGAAGTGTTCTCCACTATTTGGATTATACAAGCGATACATAGGCGTAACGAATTCATAATATGCTTGTTTTGCAGCTTCTATACTTGCGAGATAGTTATTGAAATCATTAACAAATTGTTCATAAGAAACTTCTACATCACCATCTCTATATAAAAAGTTAAATTCTTGTGCAGAAGCTACATCAACATATGAATTTCCACCAGCATATCCTAAACCTGTTGATGTGTAAGATGGATCAACAATATTTTCATAATGTCCTGTTACACCAAATCTTCCAGAATCATAGATTGCTTTTTCATCATAATACCATGCTTGATAAGGACCAATCACATTTGGATCATCAACATTATATGTATAACCAACTGCTATATTTTCTGCGAATGGTGTGAATGGATGAGAAATTGCTTGTTCATTCTCCCATAAATAACTATTAAAGTTTGCGGATACTTCCGCATATAACATTTCATAGATTGATATATTTGGCATCGCTAAACCATTCGTACTTCTAAGATCTTGATATACACGCAATAATCCAATTGCACGTTTCAAGTTATACAAAGATGTAGCGTCATTATCTGCACCAATATTTGTATATGTACGATAAGTTTCACCTACATGTATTGCACCATTAATCTTATCATCCAACACAGAATTGATCATATCATCTGTAAAACCATATGTATTTTTATAGAATCCAACTGCACCTTGTGATTCTAACCATACCGCATTATCATAGGATGCTTTTGCTTCTTCATATGACATTTCTGCTTGTACCGTTGTAACTGGTAAAGTCATCAATAAACAGCACCAACAAATTACTAACCCAATTATTCTTTTCATCATCATTCCCTCTGTTTTTCTGATTCAGAAAACTGTGCTCATCATAGAATACAGCTTATCTTTCACTTTCACTAATGATTACAAGCAAATCCGCCATGCCCATAACAAGCATTTCTTCTACCCTTTGCACTTGGATCACCAGAAGCAGGTGTTCCATCTACACATACATTACATGCTTGTGTTTTAGAAGATGAACTTGAAGAACCACTTGATGAAGTGTTATTAGAAATTGGAGGCAAGCTATCTGCACGACCATATCCAATTGCGTACCAAGCATTTCCTTCATCTTTCCATCCTAGG
>CAVJMM010000108.1:0-3314 GCA_963650865.1 Eubacterium sp. AM49-13BH
GAACGTCAAATGATGACAAGTCGTAATAAAGATGATTCTGAATTAAATGATCTTCCAAAAGAAGTAATCCAAGAAGTTGAATATGCTTTATCTTTGATGCGTAAGCAAAGAACTATACCTCAATCTGGTGTTTTAAATTATGGTTTCTTGTATGATGTTATGAAATACAATCATAATCCAGATTAATTAGCTCTACCTGCTCATACAAGAGAGTACGTTCTAAAACAAGTTGTTCATGATATCTCTGCCTATTTTGATGCATTGAAGCAATCAATCGCATCAATGAAGTAGATGAAGATTACTATGATTTGATTTTTATGGATATTCAAATGCTTAGAATGGATGGATATACCGCAACAAGAGAAATTCGTACATTGAAAAACAACAAAAAAGCAAATATCCCAATTATTGCGATGACTGCCAATGCATTCGAAGAAGATCGTTGTAAAGCTTTTGAAACGGGTATGAATGGACATGTTGTAAAACCAATTGATATGAAGAAGATTTCTGAAGTATTAGATGAAATTTTCAGATAAAATAAAAAAGTTTATGAATGTTAGATGATTTGGAAAGGTTAGTAATGACAAATCAATCTAACATTTTTTAAAATACAAATAGATTTAAAAAGTGGAGGTATATTATGAATTTATTAAACGCAAAATTTTTAGGATATGGTGTTTTACTTGGGACAGCTGGTGTAAAAATCTTAACAAGCGATGATGCGAAGAAAGTTTATACACATTGCACAGCTGCAGTGATGAGAGGTGTTGATGAAGTGGCTAAAGTTTATACTTCATTAAAAGAAAACTGTGGTGATATTGGTGCCGATGCAAAAGAAATTAATGAAAAAAGAGCTGCTGAAAAGGAAGCAAAGTTGATTGCGGACGCAAAAGCAGTATTAGAAGCTCATTCAAAGGACGCTGAATAAAATGAAGTGTCAGATCCTGCATGAGTCAAAAGGGCGCATGCGTGTTCGCATGTTGCAGTATCGGATGACCTTGGAACAGGCTGATATCCTTGAGTATTATCTAAAGAGTCAAAAAGGTATCAAAGATGTAAAAGTGTATGATCGTACAGGTGATGCATTGATTTATTTTGATACAAATAGAGAACAAATTATTTCTTACCTTTCTTGTTTTCAATATGAAGAAAACAAAGAATTCGTTCCAGAAAGAACAGGCAGAGAATTATCGAGAGAGTTTGAAGATAAAGTGATTTATCATACACTCAAAAGAGCTATCACGAGATGCTTTTTTCCAGTTCCCATTCGAAGTGCAATATCACTTGTGAAAAGTTGGAAGTTTATTATTCCTGGTTTGAAATCTATTTTAAGTGGAAAAATAGAAGTAAGTGTATTAGATGCGACAACAATCATTGTAAGCATGTTAAGAGGAGATTTTGATACTGCTGGAGATTTGATGTTCTTATTAGGACTATCTGAAATCCTAGAAAAATGGACACATAAAAAGAGTGTGGATGATCTCGCAAGAAGTATGTCATTGAATGTAGAAAAGGCATGGATGGTAACCAGTGATGGACAAGAAGTGCTAGTCGCAATCAATGAATTCAAGAAGGGTGATCATTTCATTGTTCGAACAAGTAACATGATTCCTTTAGATGGTGTTGTAATTCGTGGGAATGCGGAAGTAAATCAATCTTCGTTGACTGGTGAATCTCTACCAGTTCGAAAAGAGACTGGAAATCCTGTGTTTGCGGGAACGGTTGTTGAAGATGGTGAGTGTGTGATTGAAGTGACTTCTGAAAGCGGAGCTGGACGTTATGATCGCATTGTACATATGATTGAAGAATCAGAAAAAATGAAGTCTGATTTTGAAAATCGTGCAAGTAATTTAGCGGATCAACTTGTTCCTTATTCTTTAGGTGGAACTTTATTAACGTATGCACTTACACGTAACGCAAATAAGGCCTTGTCGATTCTAATGGTTGATTTTTCCTGTGCTTTAAAATTGTCGATTCCGATTGCGGTATTATCTGCAATGAGACAAGCAAGTAATATGTCCATTGTTGTTAAAGGCGGAAAATACATGGAAGCTGTATCAAAAGCAGATACGATTGTGTTTGATAAAACGGGTACTTTAACAGTTTCTTCCCCAAAAGTAAAAGATGTGGTTCCTTTTGGAAATCACAATGCGAAAGAAATGTTGCGACTTGCTGCATGTTTAGAAGAACATTATCCACATTCGATTGCTAATGCAGTTGTAAAAGCGGCAGTTGATAACGATTTAGTGCATGAAGAAAGACATTCCAAAGTGGAATATGTAGTTGCGCATGGAATTGTTTCTTCGATTGATGGTAATCGAGTGTTAGTTGGTTCACATCATTTCTTATTTGAGGATGAACATTGTAAGATTCCTGAAGGTGAAGAAGATAAGTTTAATGCATTGCCTGATGAATATTCTCATTTATACATGGCAATCGGAAATGAATTAGTAGCTGTTATTTTGATTGAAGATCCGATTCGTGAAGAAAGCCGTAGATTAATAGATGCATTACACGCTTCTGGAATGAATCATCTTGTGATGATGACGGGAGATTCAGAAAGAACTGCCAAAGCGGTAGCTATGAAAGTTGGCGTGGATGCTTATTATTCTGAGGTATTACCTGAGGATAAGGCGAATTTTGTAATTCAAGAGAAGAAGAATGGTCATAAAGTGATTATGATTGGGGATGGTGTAAATGATGCATTAGCTTTAAGTGAAGCAGATGCTGCTATCGCAATATCCAATGGTGCAGAAATCACACGTGAAATTGCGGATATTACAATTCCTGCAGATGATATCTTTAAGATTTCTACCCTAAGAAATCTAAGTGTTAAATTAGATGAAAGGATTGAATCTAATTATAAAAAAATTATGACAATCAATTCATGTTTGATTGCTTTAGGAGTTTTAGGTGTATTACCACCGTCATCAACAGCTTACTTGCATAATTTTTCGACACTTGCTCTAAGTATTTACTCTATGAGTGATATGAAAGGTGTTTAGGATAAGCGAAAATTAGTTTCGTTTAAGAAGAAAAAAGGATGTCTAATATGGCAAACAATCATATAGATATCCTTTTTGTGTGCGAATAATTGAATGTATTGTATTTGTTGTTATTTGGAATGACTTCTAAGTTTTTTCACTTCCATCAATGACAGATTTGTAATTTCAGAAATCATTTCATCATTGAAGTTTTTTACAATCATATTTTTCGCAATACTGATTTGTTTATTCTTTTCACCTTCCGTGAATCCTTCTTCAATGCCAGCTTTTTTCGCATCATCTAAATCTTCTTGAAATGACATAAGTATT
>CAVJMM010000109.1:0-3276 GCA_963650865.1 Eubacterium sp. AM49-13BH
CTCTTCTAATTTGTCATCCAAAAAACGTATTACTTTCAAATCATCACATCCTTTTCATTTTGGAAAAAATACGGCAACAGTGTACCGTATATTTTCAAGTGTTCAATTATACTTATTTTGCCACTAAATTTCTATAACGGATATTAACATATAATCCTAATAATACACCAATGCCTGTTAATATAATGTTCATCAACATTACTTGACTAGGTGTCATGTATCCTGCAGCTGTTAATACTGTATAGTTGCACAAAGATGATTCGAACATTACTAGCGCAGTAACTGTACCTTTGATTTTAGGGAATAACATATTACATACAGAAGTTACGATTTGTAATAATCCTCCTGCACCAGCCCATCCAATGACAAAAGATCCAACTCTACAAATTGCTTGACTAGGAAACATCAAAACAACGATCAACATCACAAAACAAATCGCAGGATATACTAAGATGAAATTAACATCTTTTACTTTACGCGTCAAGATTGAAGTAACAATCAACGCAAGCATTGTTCCTAATGAATAATGAGATTGCATCGCACTAGGATCTGCCCATCCAGCAACTTCCATTGCATAGTTTTGTGCACAATTCAACCACAATTGGAAAGTACCTGTACAAGTAAATCCAATCAAAATCATTGCGATTGCTTCCTTTGAGAAGTGTTGTACCTTAAAATTCTTTACAAGGCCAAGTTTCTTTTCACCTTTCTCCGCTTTTTCTTCTAGTTCTGATTCTGGTATTGGGAAGAAAAACGCCAATATCGCAAGTGCCGCAAAAGCAATGCCACAGATCCAGAATACGAGTGTATAGTTTGCTATTCCTGCAGCAGTCGTTGTAACAACGACACCTAAGAAGAATGGTAATAACATTTGACCAATAGAAATAAAGAATTTAATTCCCATTGTCGCAATACTAGGTGCATCATTGATTGCTTCTGAAATTGCAGGGTAAATACCGGTATCTAAGAATGAGTTTGCGATGCCACCAATGACTGCACAAACATAAGCAATGATATAGCCACCATGATTTCCTACATTAAATGCTAAGGCAATTCCAATTAAATATACAGCGTAACTAAATCCGCCAATAATCATAGATATTTTACGACCTAATTTATCGGATAATGGACCCGCAAAAGGTAGGGCTAATAAACGCCCTAAACCTAATGCAGCACTAATCTTTGTGATGAGCATTGTCTCACAACCCCAACTAGCCGCTAACGATTCTTTAATAACCGCTTGTCCTAACACGGAGCAACCAACACCATGTATGAAATAATTCAAATACATGATAATGACTGCTGGTAAATATTTTTTTTCTTTCATGTCTTAAGATTCCACTATTCTTAGAAATCAAATCCCATGACTTCTTTAATGTAGTCAACAGGCATGTCTTCTCCTGTCCATAATTTAAATGCAGCTGCTCCCTGATATAACATCATTGGGAAACCATTTATGATTTGACATCCAACGCTTTCAGCCATTTCTAAGAATTTTGTTTTTGCTGGAGCGTAAACTGTATCAGCACAAATTAAATCCTTACGCAAATAAGATGTGTCAGGTAACCATGTTTGGCCTTCTAATGGTTTCATACCCATACCTGTTGCATTTGTTAATAAGTAAGAAGTTTCAATTTCTTTACGTAATGCTTCTTTGTCGTCTAAATCAAATAACTTTGCTTTACATTTTGTATTTTCATTGATTTTTCTAACAGTTTCTTCTGCATTTGCCCAGAATTTATCTTTACGGTTGAAAATAGAAATTTCAGCAACACCATCTAAAGCTGCTTGAATTTCAACTGCAGTTGCAGCTCCACCAGCACCAGCAATAGTCATTTTCTTTCCAATAGGATCGATGTGTGCATCTTTTAATCCAGTCATGAAACCAACACCATCTGTAATTGTTCCTGTTAATACACCATTATCATTTACAACTGTGTTAACTGCACCACACATTTCAGCAGCTGGTGTTAATTTATCTAAGTATTTACCAATAACAGTTTTGTTTGGCATGGAAACATTCCATCCACGAACTTTCATCGCTCTGAAACCTTTTACTGTATCTTCTAAAGTATCATTGTCAACTTCGAATGCTAAATAAGCATAGTCTAAACCTAATTTAGCGAATGCTTCATTATGCATCTTAGGGGATGATGAATGACGAATTGGATAAGCAACCAATCCAATCAATTCTGTGTGTCCTGTAATTCTTTCACTCATGTTTTTTTCCTTCTCTTTCTTATTCTAAATATCCTTTTGTTTTTAAAGCATTTAAGATATTACGTCCTTCACCTGTACCATCAATGATACGACGAGCTCTAAAGCTATCTCCGATATTAATGATTTCTACATCCTTGTCATCAAATGCTTCATGTAATTCTGTTAAAATTGGTGCATAAGAACGCATTCCTAAGCAAACAAAACCATAATCGAAGTCTAATTGTTCCATTTGATCATTGCGTTTTACAATGAAATGATTTGGATGAACTTCTTGTAATGCAGTAGATGTTAATACATTAACATGGTTTTTCTCTAATAATGCATAAGTACCAATCTTTGTAACAATGTCGAGATCTTTACCAACAACAGGTAACATTTCAACGATAGAAACTGTTGCCTTACGATTAGAGAAGAATTCAACAACATCAAGACCTACAGCACCACCACCTACAACAACGACTTTCTTTCCTTCTAAATCTTCAGGATAGTTATCGATATTATTAATCATACCAAGAATACCTTGCACACTGCTTTGTGGGTGATCAATATTTTCTCTCAAACCTGTAATAGGTGGTAATAATGGTGTAGAACCAGTTGAGTTTACAATAAAGTCTGGTTTTAATGCTTCAATAAATGGAATTGTAGCTTCTGTATTTGTAAATGTAATCAAATTCTTCAAACGAGAAGCACGTTTAATCAAATAATCTGGGAAATCTCTTAAACGCTTCTTTTCAGGAATCTTACTAATTTCTACGCTTAATCCACCTAAGTGATCTTCTTTTTCAATCAAGAATGTCATACATCCAACTTCAGCAGCTGTACATGCAGCTTCTAGACCTGCAGTACCACCACCTACAACAACAACGTTGCATGGACGTTTTACTTTATTAAATTTATAAGACTCACCTTCATTTACACTAGGATTAACTGTACAACGAATTGGACGATTCAAACCAATACGATGTCCACTACATCCAATGTTACAAGAAATACACTTACGAATTTCATCTAAACGACCTTCTTTAACTTTTAATGGCCATTGAGGATCCGCAACAA
>CAVJMM010000110.1:0-3120 GCA_963650865.1 Eubacterium sp. AM49-13BH
TTATCCTTCTACTTCATTTCTTCTTACAAGCGCACGCATTGAAATTCTTATAATACAAGGTATAGGGTTATCCTTCTACTTCATTTCTTCTTACAAGCGCACGCATTGAAATTCTTATAATATGAAAAATGAACATGTTTCCATGCTCACTTTGTAATACTTATAAATGTATAATCTTTATCTTCGATTGCTTTCTGAATAACAGAATCATCTACATCATGTGATAGTGTTAATACTGCAGTTCCACTTTCATGGGATACCTCTGCACTTTCTACACCATCAATTGCTTCAAGTGCTTTCTTTACACTTGCTTCACAATGTGTGCACATCATTCCTTCAATTTTTACTGTTTCTTTCATGTTGATTTCTCCTTTTATATTTTCTTCTATTAAAGCTTGTTTCTTTAAAGGTTTATCTTTGGATGCGTCATGAATCTTAAATAGATTTAAACGTAAAGCATTCATGCATACTGTAAATGATGACAATGACATTGCGGCTGCACCCCACATTGGATTAATAGATATTCCTAGGTATAAACCTGCAGCCATTGGAATCAATACAATATTGTACGCAAAAGCCCAAAATAAATTCTCATAAATATTCTTTAATGTTGCCTTCGATAAACGAATCGACGCTGCGACATCTAATAATCTTGAATTCATCAAAACAATATCGGCTGAATCAATTGCGACATCCGTTCCATTTCCAATCGCAATCCCAATATCCGCTCTTGTAAGTGCTGGAGCGTCATTGATACCATCTCCAACCATAGCCACTTTACCACACTTTTGTAGTCTTTGTACAACTGCTTCTTTTTGATTTGGTAATACACCCGCAATCACTTGATCAACGCCTGCTTGTTTCCCAATCGCATTGGCTGTTTTTTCATTATCACCAGTTAACATTACAACTTCAATTCCCATATGTTGTAATTGTTGAATCGCAAGTGCACTGTCTTGTTTAATAACATCCGCTACCGCGATCATTCCAATAAATTGATTATCTTTCACAAAGAACAATGGTGTTTTTCCTGCCTCGCTCAATGCATCAGCTTGTTTCTTTAGTGAATCAATATTTGTAATTGTAGAAATATATTTCTTAGATCCACCGTAGATCAAACTTCCATCTATTTTCGCTTTCACACCATTTCCACTTAAAGCTTCAAAATCTTCTGTTTCAAATAAAGAGATATGTTTCTCATTCCCATCATTCACAATAGCTTTAGCGAGTGGATGTTCTGACTTTGCTTCTAAAGAACAAGCAATTTCTAACAATTCATTTTCACTGATTCCTACAGGAATAATATCTGTCACAACCGGTTTCCCTTCCGTAATCGTTCCTGTTTTATCTAACGCAACGATTTGAATATGTCCTGTATTTTCTAAAGCTTCAGATGTTTTAAACAAAATACCATTCTTTGCTGCAACACCATTACCAACCATGATGGCTACAGGAGTCGCCAAACCAAGTGCACATGGACAAGATATGACAAGTACCGCAATCGCATGTCGTAAAGATAATATGATATCTTTACTTGTAATCATCCAGCCAACAAACACAAATATCGCAATTGTAATTACCGCAGGCACGAAGATTCCTGATACTTTATCTGCAATTCTCGCAATTGGTGCTTTTGTACCAGCTGCATCCGTTACCATCTGTATGATTTGAGAAAATGTTGTATCTTTGCCTACACGCGTTGCTTTCGCTTTGATAAACCCTGATTGATTGATCGTTGCCGCAGATACATGGTTACCTACAACTTTATCTACAGGGATGGATTCACCTGTTAGTGCTGATTCATCAACTGCTGTACTTCCTTCTATAATTTCTCCATCTACAGGAATTGCTTCTCCAGGTCTTACAACAAACACATCTCCAATTTTGACATCTTCTATCGCAACTTCTTGAATCGTTCCATCCTTTTCAATATTTGCGATTTTTGGAGCCATCTTCATTAAATTCTTTAACGCATCCGTTGTCTTTCCTTTAGATATTGATTCTAAAGTTTTTCCAATTGTAATCAATGCTGGAATCATTGCAGCCGTTTCAAAATACAACTCATCATGATATACACGCATCAATTCCATATTGGAAGATCCTTGTGTAATCATATATGTCAATTGATACAAAACATATAGCGACCATCCAAACGATACTGAAGATCCTAACGCAACCAAGGTATCCATATTTGGAGAACCATGGATCCAACTCTTAAATCCTGATATAAAGAACGCACGATTAATGTACATTACAATGATTGTAATCAACATTTGTGTTATTGCTAGACCAATATGATTATGTGCTAAAAACCAAGGTACGGGCCAATCTAACATATTATGTCCCATTGTGATGTACATTAAAATCACTAACCAAATGACAGAATATAATAATCTTTTCTTTAACTTCGGTGTTTCTGTATCCTTCAAAGAATCATCTGTATTTTCTGTTTGGTTTTCTCCTTTTACTTTCGCGCCATATCCAGCTTTTTCAACTGCATCGATTACTTGCTTAGAAGAAACATTTCCTTCTACCTGCATGCTATTGGTCAATAAAGATACCGAAACAGATTCAACACCATCTAATTTATTCACTGCTTTTTCAACATGTGATTGACATGCAGAACATGTCATTCCCGTAACAATATATTGTTGCATCATTCACCTACTTCATTAGTTTTTGTAACATCTCACACAACTCATCAATCGTTTCATCTTTTCCATTTTGTATATCTGTTTTTACACATGATTTAATATGACAAGATAACAAAACTTTATTAAAACTATTTAACGCACTCGTTGCGGCAGCTACTTGCATCAAAATATCAGGACAATATGCATTTTCTTCTACCATCTTTTCAATACCTCTGATCTGACCTTCTACTTTACGCAATCTTGTTACTAATGCCTTTCTTTCCGCCTCACTTCTATTTTTATGTTTTCCACTATTACAATGTGGACACTCTTTCACTTCTTCCATAAAAATGACCTCTTTCTGTTATAGTTATATACCCCTTGGGGGTATACGTCAAATCATATGCATTTTGAAACTTTTTGGAATTTTGGATTTTTTTGTGAATAAAAATAATGAAGGAGTATTTTTATGAGCGAAAAAATAGAA
>CAVJMM010000111.1:0-2923 GCA_963650865.1 Eubacterium sp. AM49-13BH
TCTTTGGTACACCAGCACCAAATTCTACATTACGAATTTTAACTGTATTCATTTTAATCTCCTTCATTCATATTTTTAGTATACGCTTCGAATAATGCATCTCCAACTACTTGATGTATCGAATCATATACGCTCTGTGAAGCTTCACGCATTTCATGAATGAGTTCATCTGTTAATTCAATTTCTTGCGTTCCACTTTCTTTAATCATTTTCAAACGCTCACTAACACGTTCATCACATTGTTTACGTGCGTAATCACGAGCATTATTTGCAGCTTGAAGAATGATCTTTTGATCATCTTCACTTAAACGATTATAAAAATCTTCATTTACAATCATAGATAATAAGTGTGGTAAATGATTTGTCTTAATGACATAATCTTGTTGTTCATAGATTTTACCAGACACAATTACTTCATATGGATTTTCTTGTGCATCGATCGTACCTTGTTGTAGACCAATATATACTTCACTAAATGCCATTGGTGTTGGATTTGCGGATAATGCTTTCCAAAAGGCTAGATGATATTTATTTTCCATGGTACGAATCTTGATTCCCTCAAAATCTGATATGGATGCAATTGATTCATTCGAAGTCATGACACGAAAGTTTTGATCTGCCATCGCTAATAAACGAATTCCATGCGATGAATAAACTTCATTGATCAAATCCATAAAACTTTCATCATCTAAAATATTCCGTAAATCTTCAATCTTGGTATAAACCATAGGTAAGTCAAATATCGCAAGTTCTGATATGAAATTTGCTTGTGTAGCAGTATTTTGCACAACAAATGGAATATCTCCATTCATACAACTTTCGACAAGTTCACGATCTCCTCCAACAGAGCCATTATGATACGCTTTGATTTGGATACGATCTTCACTCAATCTCTCAATTTCTTCTACAAACTTATTTATGAAAATTCCTGTTACGGTATCTTCTGGGGAATCATTGGCTATAATCCAAGGAAAAGACTCAGAGGCTTTGACAAAATCATCTTGTTTTTCAATACATCCTGTGGAATAGAAAGCTAGTGTGAAACACATGATATATGTTAGTAATTTTTTCATCCTAATCTCCTATTTCTAATGTACTAAAGCCAATGCGATATTCGGAATAAACGTAATCAACATTAACGCAATTATGAAGAAAACGATCAAAGGAAAAGCCTTCTTTGCAATTTTGATAACAGGAACATCCGTCAAAGAACTTGCCACAAATAAATTGATACCAATCGGAGGTGTTACAAACCCAATTGCTAAGTTTACTACCATGACAATTCCAAAATGAACCGGATCTAAACCAACACTATTCACAATTGGAAGTAAGATTGGTGTTAAAATCAAAATCGCTGGACTTGTATCCATCACCATTCCAACTACAAGTAACAACACATTTACAACTAATAATATCGCTACCTTCCCATGCACGACTTTTAATATCAAATCTGCAGCGATATCTGGAATCTGTAAAATCGTAATAATACGAGAGAATGCAACAGATGCAGCCAAAATAAATAAGATTGGTGCATATGTACGAATTGATTCTACAAATACTTTACGTAAATCTCTCCAAGTTAATGTCTTATATACAAACATTGAAATTACCAATGCATAAAAAACTGAAATCACTGCTGCTTCTGTTGGACTAGCAACCCCTGAATAAATACATCCTAAGATAATCACTGGTGTTAATAAAGCCCAAAAACTATCTAAGAAAATCTGGCGAAATCCTTTTCGATGCAATGCATCTACTTCCGCATGGATCTTTTCTTTATCTTCCGCATGCATTTTACAATAATAGATTGTATAGATCATTAACAATCCAGCAATCAAGATTCCTGGCAAAATACCAGCCATGAACATTTTACTGACACTTGTCCCACTTGCCATCGCATATAAAATGAAAGGAATACTAGGAGGAATAATGACACCTAGTCCTCCCGCAACTGCTACAATAGCCGTAACGAATTCTTTGTCATATCCCATACGAACCAATAAAGGTATCGTCATACTACCAACTGCCGCAACTGTAGCTGGTGCACTTCCTGATATTGCGCCATAAAATAAACAAGTAATAATTACTGCACAAGGCATTCCTGCTGTTTTATCACCAATAAAATAACAGAAAATATCAAAGATTTTTTTACTGACACCACCTTTTGCCATTAGCACACCAGATAATACAAACATTGGCACCGCTAGAAGTGGAAAAGAATCAATTCCTCCAAACATAGAACGAATGACATATTCTGCAGAAACCGTGAAGTTTGGATTTAAAATCGTTGGTGCCAAAGACACCATAGCTAAAGTCGCAGATATTGGAACGGACAACAACAAGAGAAGTATAAATAACAGAAATACAACTGCTGCTAGCATATTAGCGAACCTCCCTTGGATCTTGATCAATCACTTTTTCATGTTTCATCATATGAATTACATTCTGCATCTCATAAATAATTTGTTGAAATGAACGAAATGCAGCCAATGCAAATCCAACAAATGGTGAACACTGAACATAAACCATCGGTAGACCTAAAGCAGGACTTCTCTGTTTTGATTTGATTGCCAACAACAAGAACTGATATCCATGAACCGTTAGATATACAAAAAGGATAAACAATAAGATATTTAATAATAGTTGTGCAATTACATAACCTTTTTTAGGTAACATTTTAATCACTTGATCAACTTTAATTGAAATCCATCTTTTAATACAATAACTGATACTAATAAAACAAGACCAAATAAAGAGATATCTCGTCAATTCTTCAGACCAACTCAAAGAATAATTTAAAACATATCGACAAAATATCTGGATTCCCATGATCAATGCCATTGCGACTAGTAAGCCAATCAACAATAGCTCTTCTAATTTGTCATCCAAAAAACGTATTACTTTCAAATCATCACATCCTTTT
>CAVJMM010000112.1:0-2753 GCA_963650865.1 Eubacterium sp. AM49-13BH
GGGTATACAAGTTACTGTACCTAAAAAGGTACAGTAAAGATATTTCTCAAAAAAATTGCAATTCTATTAGAAAGAAACACAAACAATGCTTCAAACAGCAGTGAATGATTATACAAGCAATGAAATGTACAATGCATATATTATTTGATGCACAACCGAACACGAATTTAACAAATTTTGTCAATGCATTTAAATCAGCTTCATTTAGGCTTGCAAGAAAACAGTTTTCTGTACAACTTGCACCGTATTACAGAAATCCATACTTCTGGTCAATGTCTTACTTTTTAGGGACTGTAAGCAACAGAACAAAGCGAGCAGTCAAAAAACATGGGCACCAAAAAGATTAGCGGCAATTCATCCCCAACTGAACGATTCTTTATTTAAAAAGTACTAACATAGCAAACGAATCTTTTCAGTTGGGGTATTCTTGCCTAATTGATAAAAACAACAACTGCCGCATAATTTATATTCACTGCATCTGTTTCCATTCAACTTACCACATCTAACAAATGACACCTTTATCTGCATTCTTCAATTCTTCAATTGGCGTTGTATCCTCATCATTGATATGCATACCATTATATTTCTTTGTTTCTTCAGAAACGATACGATGTAATAATAAAACCGCAATAATATTTGGTAATGCCATCAATCCATTCATCAAATCTGCAAAATCCCATATGATGTCAATGGATGTAATCGCACCAATAAATACACAAACAACCCATAATATTTTATAAGGAATGATTGCCTTTTCTCCAAACAAATAAATGGAACATCTTTCTCCATAATAATACCAACCAAGAATCGTAGAAAACGCAAACGTAATCAATCCCATGATTAATAGAGGCATTCCAATCACTGGAATTGTAGAAAAAGCTTGTGAAGTTAAAGCAGCACCATTTCCACTCAATGCATCTATACTTGGATATTTAATGATACAAGAAACTAATACGATACCTGTTAATAAACAAATTACAACTGTATCCCAAAAAGTACCTGTCATAGATACCAAAGCTTGTCTTTTTGGATTCTTTGTTTTTGCGGCAGAAGCAATCAAAGGTGCACTTCCCATTCCTGATTCATTTGAAAATAAACCTCTAGCAAAACCATATCTGCAACAAACAGAAATCGTCGTTCCAATAAATCCACCCGTTACAGCTTCTGGATGAAAAGCAGCACCTACAATCGTTACGATTGTTGCTGGAATATAAGTAATATTCATAACAATGATACAAATACAACCAATGATATAAAAGCCAGCCATAAAAGGTACTAATTTTTCCGCAACGCGAGAAATACTTTGAATCCCACCAAGAATTACTAACGCAACGATAACTGTCAATACAATTGCCGCAACGATTGTAGGAATTCCAAAATTAGAACTCAAATTTTCTGTGACACCATTCGATTGCACCATACATCCGATGCCAAGTCCACAAATTGCCGCAAGTCCTGCAAAGATAATGCCAAGCCATTTCATATGCAAACCACGATCCAATGCATACATCGCACCACCAATCATAGTTCCATTTTCACTTTTCACACGATATTTTAACGCAATCAATGTTTCAGCGTACTTTGTTGCCATGCCAAAAATACCTGTAATCCACATCCATAAAACTGCACCAGGCCCACCTAATGCAATTGCAGTTCCAACACCAATGATATTCCCTGTTCCAATGGTTGAAGAAAGTGCAGTTGTCAATGCACCAAATTGTGAAATATCACCATTATCTCCATCATCATCTGAAACAGATAATTTAATCGCATGAAATACTTCTTTTTGTATAAATCCAGTTCGAATGGTCATGAAGATATGTGTACCAATCAATAAAATGATGAGTGGCCATCCCCATACCAACGAATCTAATGTATGTATCAAATTCCCCATGTATTTACTCCCTTGCCGAAAATTATACAACAAAAAAAATAGTTTCGAAATTCTCGAAACTACTCTTCAGATTTCAACTTCTTTAATGTTCCATTATTTTTTAGTCTTGGATATATCGCAATATATAACGCTGAAGCAATAATAATTGCCAATACGCCATTTACTGCAGTTGTCACAAACTTTGCAGCAGCCAAGTAACTTGCTGCCTTTTCAGCATTTCCTAATAAAATTAAATAGTATAAATAAGATAACAAAGTTTCACCAATCAAGTTGAATACCATTCCACCTGTACAAGATAAAACAACTTTTTTGTATAAACTCTTTCCTTCTTCTTTTTGAACTTGGAACACTTTATGTGCCAATAATCCAGTCACTACCCCAATTCCAAACTTTAAGATAATTGTCTTTGGTGCAACTGTAATATAAACAGGATCTAAAAGATCTCCAATCCCCATACCAATCGCTCCAGCAAGACCTCCAGGAACGCCACCTAGTAACAAAGCTGCTAATACACAGAACGTATTTCCTAAATGGAATGATGTAAATCCTACAGGTGTTGGTATCTTTATTTGCAAAAATGTAAATGCCACATAACATAATGCAGTCATTAAAGCAGTCACTGTCAATTTTAATGTATTTGTACTTTTCATACTCTGATCCCCCTAGTACGCAAACTATCTTACTCTTATTTGATTATATTAAAATGACCAGTTCTATACATATTTATAAGACCAGTTTGTACTTTTGTAAAAACTTTCATATCTTTCTTAACTTCCAATAATTTTGTCCCTCAAAAATAAAAAACACTAGATATTTAGTTTGTGCTATAGCCATATCTAGTGGTTTGTTTTATTTCTTG
>CAVJMM010000113.1:0-2506 GCA_963650865.1 Eubacterium sp. AM49-13BH
GATGAAGCAAGAAGCTCAGACCTCTAAGCGTAAGCGTAGGTCGTGAGTAGTTCACAGCAACATTGTAAACAACCATTCCATAGACCATGACAAGTGCCATGATGATTGTATAGATCACATCTTCAAATTTATTTTTGGGCATAAAAAAATCCTCCTATCATAACGAATCTCGAATGTTGTTCGTTATCATCAAAAGGATGAAATACGTTACCAATTGAAAACTTCTTCAATTCGAATGGGATTGTATCACAAATTCAGAATTCACATAAGAATTATTTTGAATGTTATGTGTTAGAATAAACTAACTGAAGGGAAGGTGGTTCTGATGAAGAAAATAAAAGTGTTGAATCAAGACTTTTACGGTTGTTATTGGCCAGTAGAAAACAGTCGTACTGTAATCATTGGAATGTTTGGTGATGATACAGAAGATTGGATGGCTAGATCAGCAGTGAAGTGGTTACAGAAAAACTGTGGAGTTAATGTATTAACAATGAGTCCTGGTAAGAAAGACTATGGGCATCACAATCTTCCAATTGAAAGATTTGGATGTGCTTTAGAGTATTTGAAAAAACAAGGTAATGTGAAATTTGGTATTTGTGGAGCATCCACTACCGCTATGTTAGCATTGATTGTAGCTTCTTATTATTCACTAATTTCCTTAACAATTGCCTTAACACCTTGTGATTTTGTTATGGAAGGATTTTATCAAGGGAATCGAGATGGAAGGAAAGAATGGCCAGGTGAAGGAGAATCAACAGTCTCATGGGAAGGGGAACCATTACCATATCTTCCATTCGTTTATCGCCATCCTGAGTATTGGGATAAAGTAAAGAAGGATTCGAAACAAAACAAAGATTTGATTACTTCGGTAAATCTTTTCCGTGATTCAGAGCTTGTACATCCTCTTCAAGAAGAAGAAAAAATCAAAGTAGAAAGAATCTGTGGAAAATTAGTTATGATTGGTGCAGAAGATGATGCTTTATGGGAAACAACTAAATATATTCGAAGAATGGAAGAAAGATTAAAAGAACATGAGCATCATTGTGAAGTAGAAACTTTTGTTTATGAACATGGCACGCATTTTGTATTTCCAGAAGGAATGTTGAAAATAATGCTCCCAATTGGAGGTGATTTAATGAGTAGAGTATTTGCGAAAGGAAGAGAATATCCAAAGGAATGTAAAGAAACTCGTATAGGCATTGAGAAACAAATTGAGAGAGTGATTAATGAGTGGAAAGGAAACCAAGTGAGGAATATGAAAAGCTTTCATTCTAAAAGGCACGTTAGTTGATAGCTTTTGTTTGTTATAAAATCATTGCTGCAAATCCAACAAGTAGTGGCAATGTTATAAGACATAAAATTGTTGATAAACATACTTGTTCAACAGCTTCAGTATAGTTTTTGTTATATTGTTGTGCAAAGATGGCAACATTACTTCCAACAGGACATGCTGAAGCAATCACAATTGTTAATTTGATGTCTAGTGTTCCAATTGGTAAGATGTAAAGAATTATTAAAATAAGTAGCGGAATGATTAATAAGCGAAATAAACATACAAGATAAGTATTTTTCTTTTTTAACATTTCTAATAAATCAGACTGTGCTAAATATGCCCCTGAAATGATCATAGCTAAAGTGGTGTTGATACCTTTGATATTAGAAAATAAAGAAGTCATGATTTCTGGTTGTGGGATTCCAGAAAAATATAGAATAAGTCCGATTACAACAGAAATAACAATTGGATTTGTAATGATTTTTTTGATATGAATAGCGTTTTTGTCTTTTGAAATCATATATACACCAATTGTCCATTGTAGAGCGTTAATTAAGACAATCATCATGGCAATGAAGAATGCTGCTTCCTCACTAATCGTTGCAGTCACCAAAGGAATTCCTATGAATGCTGCATTTGAAAATGCACTTGAAAAGGTAGAAATACCATCTTCTTTTCCAAAAAAGATATAACTAATCATAACAGAAATGACCATCGCAATAAAGGATAACAGGATAGAATAAAATAATTCTGTTGTTTTTTCGGGTGTTTTGGTTATCCAAAAACTTTGAATAATAACTACCGGTATTACAAGATAAAGTAATATTTTCCCCATATCACTACTTCCTTGTACAGTTATCATTTTCTTCTTAAAGAAGATAAACCCAATTGCCATCAATGCAAACATAATAATGATTTGTTTCAATAAGATTGTAATCATATTTGAATTCCTTTCAGTGGTTTCTATTTATAATTGATTATTTCATTTCTATTCCTTTGATATTCTTTGAGAAAAATATGCTCTTGATGTTAGGAACAATAATCTTTTTTATAGTATATAATATAAATCAACAGAACTTTCATTACATGAAAAAAATTTAACATATTTTAGGCAAGAAATCCCCCACCTCTAAAGGATGAAAGTGGTGGGATGAATTGCATAATATTATTTGTTTCCATTGCTTGATCATTGTAAAATATATGTATCAAATGTATAAGAGTTTTGATACGAAT
>CAVJMM010000114.1:0-2483 GCA_963650865.1 Eubacterium sp. AM49-13BH
TCGATGAGTATACCACTATTTTCTTCCTCTCGTCAACATCTTTTTTTGTTTTTTTACTTTTTTTGTCTGAAGTTCTTTATTTTCCCCTTATTTATCACGAATTTTACTGATCAAAAAATTTCATTTAGACCATATTGCTTTTATTTCTTCTATTTTTTCATCACGTAAAAGATAAATAAACGCAATCACTTCAGGTATTGCAACGATTAACCCAAATAATGGTGATCCACTCGAATCTGCACTCAACGCATCCAACATACTTCCGCTATTGAAAATACCATACATTGCTCCTGTCGCTAAATCATTCAACGTATGAGCGAAAATTAATATCCATATATTTCCTGTACGAAAATATATTGCTGCATAAGTCATTCCAGCTAAACCTGCAAGAACGCATTGCACGATAACGCCCATTACATTACCCACTTCTAAATTAAATAAATGTAAGCATCCAAATAAAAAGCCTGATACGATTGCTGCTTTCCATATTCCTTTTTTTGTTGTTCCCCAACGTTCTAAAAATGATTGTGCGATAATCGCTCTAGAACATAATTCTTCACTCAATCCAACTAATAGCATACATAATATAAAAATTAAAATATCTCCAATAGAATTTAATGCTAGCTTTTCTGTGTTTGCTGCAATCAATGCGATTATAAAAACAACCATCGAAAAGCAAATAGGATAGGCTGCTATTTTCAATCCTTTAAAAAACCCAGTACCTTTCTTAACAAGTAAATCATTTTTATGCGTACACCATAACAATATCAGCATGAACAATGTAACAATCAAGTCTGCAACACATTGTCCAAAAAACAGCTCTGCAGTTTCACCACTTAGAGAAAGCCCATTCTCATATAATAACGACATTGGTCCTTCACTTAATTCTTGGCCAAGTTTAAAAAGCAACAAAACAATGACTGCATAAATCAAAACATTCTTTTCACGTAATTTTCTTACCATATGAAGCACCTCTTTTAGATAGTTATATTATAGTCGCTTTTCAAACAAAAAAATGTATTCAGTCCTGTTCTTGATACATTTCTAAATACATTCTGTAATATCGATCTATACATTCTTGTGAAAAAGGTTCTTCTTCTTTATCCATCATATCTATTAATTGATCCATTTGTGTTTCTACAATTTTTTTGATGATTTCAGGATAATTCATTTCTCTGGCGTGTTGTGCATATTCATTTTCATCTAAGATTTGATAACCACCATCTGGATATAACTTCACATCTAGATCATAATCAATATTTCGAATTGCTTCTCCATCATATATAGATGGTGAAGCAAGATTTACATAATAATAAATTCCTGCATGTCTTATCATTGATATGACATTAAACCATTTGTCTGAGTAAAAAAAGCATACAGCAGGTTCTCTTGTTAACCATCTTCTTCCATCACTTTCAATAACCCAGGCTCTATCCGTAACCGCAACAATATGTTTTTCATCCGCCTCTAAAACAAAACCTTTACACCATGTACGATGTAAACTTCCATCATGTTTATAAGATTGTATATGAACAAAGCTACCTGGTTTTGGATACATGATTACCTTCTTTCTGCAACCACATTATTTTAATCATCCTAGCCTCAAAAAACAACAAAAGCTTTCGTAATCTTACGAAAGCCACCTTTTCATCCCTTAAATTTAATATTTGCAGACTTTGATAATCGATCAATCAATGTAGGCACAACAATAATACAAACAATCAATGTTACTAAGTTATACCAAAGGTTGTAGCCAGCCGAAAATATCCAAGCTTCTTTACTACCAGCAACACTTCCATCTGGAAACCAGAAATAAACACCAGATAATAATTGGCAGATATATTTCAAAATCATTGAAATCACAATTCCATACTTTTTCTTATTTTCTAGATACCAACATGTAAATACAAACATCGCAACACCAATCAATGCTCCAACAATATATGAAGCAACTGTATTTCCATAACTATTTGCAATTCCAAACAATGAAGCAAGTGCCAAAACGATTCCCATAATAATCGTTGTTGTTTTATTCGCTTCTTTGATAGGCCATAAAAGTGATGCAATTCCACATACAACAAGTGGCAAAACATAGTCTAATAAGATTTGTACTGGATGAACAAAATACATTGGAAATCCTAATACAATTGTAATCAACCATGATAATACCGCATCTGCAGCACCCCATTTCCAACCCAAATGATAAGAACAAATAAACACCGCAATCATTTCAAGTTCAATGGATCCACCATTTGGCATCACTAAGAAAGGAATTAAGTTACCTACATATTTGAGCACAATATAAAGTGCAACATATAATGCAAGGTAAGCGATCGTTTTTGTAGTACTCTTCTCCATAAAAAAACACCTCCATTTTCGAAGGCGCAGAAAATTCAAAACACTGAACTCCCTACGCTAGTACAAACTAGATCAGGTGATAAGGGTGTAGTCTCAGCACATTTGTGCACCCCTGTTCACAAATA
>CAVJMM010000115.1:0-2261 GCA_963650865.1 Eubacterium sp. AM49-13BH
ATAAACCTCATGTAATTTTGTAATTCATCAAAACCTCATCAAGTTTTGGATATTCGCTATTTTCTTGCGATTATAGAATGAAAAATGTAACATAGTTATCATGAAGAAACAAAGAAGAAAAAGAAAACATTTAAAAAAATGGGTGAAATGTCTAATCGTATTTTTGTTAATCATTCCATGTTTTTTCTTTGCGAAAGATGTATATGCGGAATATTTTCCTTTTTCTTCGATTCAAAATAAAAATGATCCAACTATGGAAGTTCACTATAACGCAATTGATCATGTATTTTTAACAGAGGATAATGATGTTCTTACAAATACATCCTTTGTCATTAAAGATATGAATAATCAAGAACATACAATGCAGACAAATCAAAACGGAAGTATTGTGACTGGTGTATGGAATGAGGGAACAAATTATTATTTGTTTGATGATGATGGATATTTAGTGAAAGAATCTGGTGATTATGATGGTTTTTATTATGAAGTACATGAAGATGGTACGTTATATCACAATGAGTGGAAAGATAAGAATTGGTATGTGGAAGGAAAAGAGGCTGGGCTTGATCGAAGTCAATTGTTGTTCATTTCTGGTGAGAATGGATTTTATTGTTTGGATGCAAATCATCATGGAAAAAAATGTATTAATTCTTCTATTACATTAATGGATGGTAGAGAAGTAAGATATGATGAAAATGGAAATATTGTAACAAATGAAGTGTATGATGGAAATCGTTATTATTTTCCAGTAGCAGAAGCGAGCGAAACAAATACAGAAACGAAACTGATTCCTTTAGAAGAGTATCAAAGGGTAGTTAAGACAAAAGAACCAAAATTGGTGAATCATCGTGGATATCATGTAGACTATCCTGAAAATACACTTGCGGCATATCAAGCAAGTAAAGAAAAGGGATATCAATATGTAGAAACGGATATTCAGTTAACGAAAGATGGTGTACCAGTGTTGATTCATAATCAATCTTTAAAGAATATGGCTGGTGTAGATGTAATGATTGATTCTCTGACATTAGAAAAAGCGAGAAGTTATTCTTTTAAAGGTGGAGAAAAAATAACAACTTTAGAAGAATTTATTGCGTATTGTAAAGCAAATTTATTAACGCCATATATTGAATTGAAAGTTGAAACAATTCTTACAGAAGAACAAATCAAGAGTATTTATGATGTTGTTGATAAATATGCAATGATTGGAAAAGTACAATGGATTTCATTTTCTGCTGATCTAGTAAAAATGATGGCAAAGTATGATACACAAGATCGTGTTGGATATGTTGTTGGTAGACTTGCAAATCCTGAGGAAGCCAAAGCAACAATGTTATCCTTAAAGAATCAAGGGCTAGATATGTTTTTGGATCTGCGTTATGAAATGCAAGATGTTTATTTGGAATTTTGTGAAACAAATGAGATTCCTGTAGAAGTATGGACAGTAGATGAGATGGATGCATATCAATCTGTAGATGATTATGTAATTGGAATTACAACAGATGTTATCACGTATTAAAAGCTGTTAGAATTGATAACAGCTTTTTTTTAAGACAATAATATATCAATGAAAATGGACACTAATCTTTATTTAATAATCCCATTTCTTCTATCAGTGAATCTATTTCTTCTTTATAATAAACGAATTCGTCTAAATCTATAGGGTTATCAAAATCACCAAATTTTTCAAAATGCATATTCATTGGTAAATATTCCATTTCTTCTTCGTTGCCAGTAGATTCAGGGGCTAATTTGCCATCAAATAATTTCCATAAAGTCATATGATCATTTTCAAATATACCTTGACCTTTTCCTTTAATAACAAGAGCTTCTGGATAGGTATTATCTTCAACTTGGTTTTCTTTAATGATAAATTTGCTTTTTAACATATTTTAGGCAAGAAATCCCCCACTTCTAAAGGATGAAAGTGGTGGGATGAATTGCCTAATATTATTTGTTTCATTTGCTTGATCATTGTAAAATATAGGTATCAAATGTATAAGAGTTTTGATACGAATAGTCATTCAGTATACATGCTACATTATCACTTGATTATGTGCATCAAATACAGAAAAAGAGTCATTGATGATGAGATATCTGAAAGGCTGAAAGAAATATTTTTATACATTGCACCTTCTTATCATATACTATTCAAAGTTCAACCAAATATGATAATCTCTATGGAAAGAAATGTTTTGGTCACAAAGCTTTTGTTTGATTAGTACAGGTGGTGCAACAGTTGATATCATTCAACAATATAT